>JAAENP010000432.1 GCA_024224155.1 bacterium | reverse complement strand
GAGCCCCCGGCTGCCGGCCAGGACCGCGGCTGCCGAGGCCAGGGCGACGCTGGTTGCGACCGCGATGGCGACCGGCAGCGGCTCGAAGGTCCAGGCGACCGCCATGCCGCGAGTCAGCACCGTGTGCGAGAGCAGAACGCCCCCGAAAGCGCCCATTGAGCCGGCCAGAAAGCCGAGAAGCGCGAACTCGATGGAGAACATGAGGGCGACCTCGCGGCGGACCATTCCAAGGGTCTTGAGCAGAGCGATCTCGCGGCCTCGCCGGATCGAGTTGGCGCTGACCGCGCCGGCGAGAATCACCAGGCCGGCGAGCACGGTGAAGCCGCCGAGGAACTGGACGCCGAAGGCCAACCGGTCGAGTACCTTGCCGACTTTTTCGAGCACGTCGCGGATTCTGAGCATGGTCACGTTCTGGTAGGAGGCGGCGAGGCGGTCCTGCACGCGTTGCTCGGCGCCGGGGGGTAGGCGTACCGTTGCCACCCGGTACTGGGGAGCGTCCTCGAGCGCAGCGGGCTCGGCGACGAAGAAGAAGTTGAGGTCGAAGGTGCCCCAGTCGACCGAGCGGATGCTGGTCACGGTGAACTCGATCGGAACGCCCTGGACGTCGAGCACGAGCTCGGTGCCGACCTCGAGACCCAGGTCCCCAGCGTAGTCCTCTTCGACGCTCAGCTCCCACCTCTCAGGATCGCCCCAGAGCGCACCGGAGCCTGCGCTCCTGCCTGCGCCGGGGGCCGCGCGCTCGAGAATCTCGTTGTCGGGTGCCAGCTCTTCGAGATAGGTGACGCGCTGCTCACGAGTCAGTGCCCAGCGGCGCCCACGGTTCTCGGTGTCCTCGACGAGAGCGTCGACCTCTAGGTCACCGATGCTCTCGAGACGGGCGGTGACCACGGGAGCGGAGTTGATCGACTCGGCGCCGGCTTCGTTCAAGATTCTCTGGACCCCCGGCCATTGAGAGCCCTGAATGTCGATCAGGAAGGCCGAAGGCGAGCCGGCCGGCAGCGCGGTCGAGAGCTGACCACTCAACCCGGATTGAACCAGGGCGATTCCCAGGAGCAGCAGCACCCCGAGCCCCAGGGCGACAACCGCACCTATGGTCCCGGCTCCCGGCCGCAGGAGGGCCGCCAGGCCGTGGCGCACCCAGACCGGAGCCGCACGAAGGAGGTCCCCCGGCAAGATTCCGAGGATGCGGATGGCGCCGAGGGTTACCAGTGCGAGAGCGCCGGCGGCCAGGGTGACGCCGGCCGTAAAGCCCAGTCCGTAGCGCACCGAGGCGGCTTGGATGGTCGCCGTCGCTGCGACGCCGGTGAAGAGAACCAGAGTGGTCAACGCGTGGGCCCACAGCGACGGTCGCAGTGGCTCGACGTCTTTGCGCAAGACCCGCAGAGGCGGGACCCTCCGTACGGCGGCGAGGGGGGCGAAACTGAACAGCAGCGCGGTGCCCAGTCCCAATCCAATGCCGCGCAGAAACGAGAACGGCTGCCACAGCCCGATGCCGAGGCCTTCGGGCAGGAGATCGGCGGTCAGGGCAGGCGTCAGCGCGAGAACGCCGACGCCGCCGACGACTCCGAGAAGGCTACCGGCCAGACCGAGGGCTACAGTCTGTCCGAAATAGAGCAGGAAGACCTCGTTGGGCCGGAATCCGAGCGCACGCAGAACCGCCATCGAGTCCATGCGCCCGCTCAGCCAGGCGCGAGTGGTCTGCGCGACGCCGACCCCCCCCAGCAGCAGCGACAGCAAGGCAACTAGACCCAGGAATCGGTCGACGCGGCTGAGCGCCCTGCGCACCGCCGGCTGGGCTTCCGCATAGGTCTCGACGCGAAACCGGTTCTGGAGCTCCGGCCAGCTTCGAATCTCCTCCGCGAGTGCGCTGAGCTCTTCCCGGCTCATCTCACGAGGTAGCTTGACCAGGGTCCGGTAGGAGATGCGGCTGCCGAAACGCTCGAGATCGGCGCGGGCCAGCCCTTCGCCGGACACGAAGACCCTCGGTCCCATGGTCAGGGCCATGCCGATGCGGTCGGGCTCGGAGAGGACGACTCCGGCGATCTCGAATCGTTGGCGCCCTATGCGTAGACGATCGCCGACCTCGAGCTTCAGGCGAGACAGCAGGTCGGAAGCCACCACCACGCGGTCCTCGCCGAGTAGCTCTGAGAGAGGCTCGTCCCGACCTCGGAGTGGATCGAGCGAGAGCCTCCCGTAGAAGGGGTAGTCGCCGTCTACGGACTTGAGCTCGACCAGCTGGCTCGCGCCGATTGCCTCGTCTTCGGAGCCGCGTGGAACCGCCGCGACCACGGTCGCCATCTCCTTGAGCAGAGCGCGGTTCGTACCGACTCGGGCGTCGAGCAGGGACTCGATCTCGGCCGGCAGCGGTTTGCGCCCTTCGATCGCCAGGTCCGCGGCCATGAGCTGGCGAGCCTCCCGACCGACCGCGGTCTCCAGGCCCTCGCTCAGGCCCGCGACCGCGACCACCGCGGCGACGCCGACGGCCAGGCAGGCGATGAAGAATCCGAGCCGCCCGCGCGAGCCGCGGGACTCGCGTGCCATGTAGCGGAAGTACTGAGTTGCCCTCATGGGGTCCGCTGGCCCTCGTCGACGAGTCGGCCTTCCTCAAGGTAGAGCCTTCGATCGGCGACCGCGGCAACCGCCGGATCGTGTGTCACCAGAACCAAGGTCGTGCCGCGCCGGTTCTTGAGGTCGGCGAGGAGCCCGAGCACCCGCGAGCCGGTGGAGGCATCGAGGTTGCCGGTGGGCTCGTCGGCGAGAAGGATCGGCGGTCGGGTCGCGAAGGCGCGGGCCAGGGCCACGCGCTGTTGCTCGCCGCCCGAAAGCTGGGCAGGGTAGTGGTGACCGCGTTCGCCGAGCCCGACCTCCTCCAGCAGGTCAGTAGTTCGACTCGCGGGCCGGTCGAGCCGCGCCAGGTCGATCGGCAAACGGACATTCTCGGCGGCCGTCAGGTTGCCGAGGAGCTGGAACGACTGGAAGACGAAGCCGATCTTGTCACGGCGCAGTAGAGCGAGCTCGTCCTCTGAGAGATCCTGGATCTCGCGGCCTTCAATCAACACGCGACCGGCGGCGGGATTGTCGAGGCCGGCGATCAGAGCGAGCAGGGTCGACTTGCCGCTGCCCGAGGGGCCGAGAATCGCGACCGACTCGCCGGCTGCGATCTCGAGGTCGACCTGGTCCAGAACCGTGAGCACCTGATCCCCGGACGGGAACCTCTGGCTCAGCTTCTCGAGCCGAATCAAGGCGGTTGGCGGCTGCTCTTCGGGATGTGTCGGCATAGATCGAATGATACGAGGCTCGCCGGCGATTGTTACTATTTGCGGTCCCATGTGGCGCAAGCTCTACCAGCCGGGGGCTCGCCTGGCCCTGCTCACTCTCTTATTCGTGGCTCAGGGCTGCGAGGATGCGCCGGCCCGGGACTCGAAGCCGGAAGGCGCGGCGGAGGCGCGGGCCTCCAAGACGGACACGGCCGCCGCCCATGAGGTCGCACCCGATTCCGGCGGCCCCGTTGGAAAAGTCCCTCGGGTCCTCTTTCTCGGCACCAGCCTGACCGCCGGACTTGGTCTGTCCGAGGACGAGGCCTACCCGGCCAGGCTGGCTGAGTTACTGGAGGAGCGCGGTAGGCCGATCGAGGCGGTCAACGCCGGAGTCAGCGGCGACACCAGTGCCGGCGGACTCAATCGCCTGGATTGGCTCCTGCGCGTGCCGCCGGACATCATCGTGATCGAGCTCGGAGCCAACGACGGCCTGCGCGGGCTGCCGGTCGAAATGACCGAGGCCAACCTGCTCGAGGCGATCGCGAGGGGCAGGAAGTCAGGCGCGCGGGTCCTCATTGCCGGAATGATCATGCCGCCCAACTACGGTGAGGACTACGCGCGAGACTTCGCCGAGATCTTCCCCAGAGTCGCAGAGGAGACCGGCTCGGCGTTGATTCCCTTCCTGCTCGAGGGTGTCGCCGCCGACCCGGATCTCAACCTGCCCGACGGCATCCATCCCAACGTCGAAGGCCACCGGCGGATCGCCGAGACCCTGTTGCCGTTTCTGGTCGAGGTGCTCGAGACCGGCGCGGCGGCCTGAGCCGATCCGGCATGAGGGCAGCCATCGTCAGACCTCGTCCGCGCAGTGGCCGGAGTGCTCGTCCAGCTTGGCTGACACGCCTTCGGGCCTCTCGTTTCTGCTCCTGATCAGCCGTTCAAGCCGCCTTGGGCAGGCCGCCGGTCAGGCGCAGGAACCAACGCATGCAGCGGTGCCCCATGTCGACCGGCCCGCAGAACATCATCGGGCAGCCGCCGGGGATGACGTGGATGCCGCTCTCGCGTGCGAGGTTCGCGGCTTCGTCCGAGTAGCTGCCTTGTCCGAAGGAGCGGTGCATCCAAACGTGCCGAATGTCGAGGTCCACGCACTCGTGAACGATCTCCAGTGTCGCCTTCGGAGGTGTGGCGATGACGACGGCGTCGATGCCTCCGGGGATTGCGGCGAGCTTGGGGTAGCTGGTGACACCTTCGACGCTCTGGGCATTCGGATTGACGGCGAAGACCTCGTAGCCGGTGTCACGCAGCTTGCGGTAGATCATGTTCGCGGCTTCGTTCTTCGAGCGCGAGACGCCCGCGACCACGATGCGTTTCTGTTCGAGAAACGCATGGATGTCCTGGTTCCAGTTCTGAGCGTCGGTCATGATCGGCATCCTCCCCCGCGATCATCCTGCCGGTTCCGAGAGCGCAAAACACCCGTCCGGGTGGGGCGGAACCGATCGACCCACGTCCTGCCGGTCGAGTTAAACTAGCGCGACCCAGGAACCATCAACGGCAGATCGGTGAGGGAAGAAGAATGAAGTACCGGCTCATGATCAACGGAGAAGAGCGGGAGGTCGAGGTCGACTCCGGCACGCCTCTGCTCTGGGTGCTGCGCGACGAGCTCGGGCTGACCGGCACCAAGTACAGCTGCGGTGTGGCTCAATGCGGCGCCTGCACGGTGCATCTGGACGGCAAGCCCGTGCGGTCCTGTGTCACTCCGATGCGCAACCTCAAGAAGCGCGAGGTCACTACCATCGAGGGAGTGGAAGGCTTGGTGGCCGACGCGGTGAGAGAGAGCTGGGAGACGATTCAGGTGCCGCAATGCGGGTACTGCCAGTCGGGCCAGATCATGACCGCGATCGCCCTTCTCGAGAGCCAGTCCGACCCCGAGGACGAAGAGATCGACGCGGCACTGACCGGAAACATCTGCCGCTGTGCCACCTACCCCCGCATTCGCCGGGCCGTCCACGAAGCGGCGGCAAAGGTGAGGAGTTGAAGCCATGTTGAACGGTTACAAGACCACGCGAGATTCCACGAGCTCCGGCGTCGACCGGCGCCAGGTGCTCAAGGGTGGACTCGTACTCGGTACCGGACTGGTCATCGGGCTGCGCCTGCCGCGGCGGTCGCTGGCGATGACCGAGGCCTCGGGGCAGGGCGGTGAGCTCGTCGCCAACGCGTTTCTCCGCATCGCCCCCGACGACACCGTGACCATCCTGTCGAAACACATCGAGTTCGGCCAGGGCTCGTTCACCGGGCTCGCCACGATTCTGGCCGAGGAGCTCGATGCCGATTGGGCGCGGGTTCGGGTCGAAGCGGCTCCGGCCGACGCTTCGAAGTACGCGAACCTCTTTTTCGGCGTCCAGGGCACCGGCGGCTCGACCGCGATCGCCAACTCCTGGGAACAGATGCGCCGCGCCGGGGCCGCCGGGCGGGCGTTGCTGGTCGCCGCGGCGGCGGAGGCGTGGGCTGTCCCGACTGCTGAAATCGAGGTGCGGAGTGGGGTCGTGAGCCACGCCGGTTCGGGACGCAGCGCGCGATTCGGTGAGCTGGCCGAGCGCGCGGCGGCCCTCGCCGAGAGCTCGCCGGTCGCCGAAGTGGAGTTGAAGGACCCCAAGGACTTCACCCTGATCGGCCGCGAGGGCCTGCCGCGGGTGGACGTGCCCGCCAAGTCCAGAGGCGAAGCCAGCTACACCTACGATCTCGCGTTGCCCGAGATGCTGACAGCCGTGATTGCACGGCCGCCTCGATTCGGCGGCACGGTCGGGAGTGTCGATGCCGAAGCCGCCAGGAGCGTGCCCGGAGTGGTCGACGTGATCTCCATCCCGCAGGGCGTGGCCGTGCTCGCACAGGGCTTCTGGGCGGCCAAGAAGGGGCGCGACGCCCTCGCGGGCAAGATCGAGTGGGACGAGAGCGCCGCCGAGAAGCTCGGTAGCGCCGAGATCCTGGCCGAGTATCGCGGTCTGCTCGATCAGGCGGGGCTCGAGGCGCGCAAGGACGGTGATCCCGACGCGGCTCTGGCCGGAGCCGCCCGAGTCATCAGCGCCGACTACGAGTTCCCCTATCTGGCGCATGCTCCGATGGAGCCACTGGACTGCGCCATTCATCTGCGTGACGGCAGCTGCGACGTCTGGGCCGGCTCGCAGCTCCAGACCGTCGATCAGGGCGTGATCGCCGGGGTCCTCGGTCTCGAGCCTCAGAACGTCCGGCTTCGGACTCTCCTCGGTGGAGGTAGCTTCGGCCGGCGCGCGACGCCCACCGGGGACGTGGCCGGCGAAGCGGCGATGCTCGCCAAGGCCGCGGCAGCCACCGGTGCCAAAGGCCGACCAATCAAGCTGGTCTGGACCCGGGAGGATGACATCCGCGGCGGCCGCTACCGTCCGCTGACCGTCCACCGGCTCCAAGCCGGTCTGGACGCCGACGGTCGCTTGGTCGCCTGGACGCACCGAATCGTCAGTCAGTCGATCTTGAAGGGCACGCCGTTCGAAGCAGCGCTGGTCCAAGACGGTATCGACGGCACCTCGGTCGAAGGGGCTCGGCAGCTGCCCTACGCGATTGCCAACCTGCGGGTCGATCTGCACACCACCGAGGTCGGTGTGCCGGTGCTCTGGTGGCGCTCGGTCGGCCACACCCACAACGGCTTCACCACCGAGACCTTCTTCGACGAGGTGGCTCATGCGGCCGGCCGCGATCCGGTCGAGATGCGCCGGGAGCTGCTCCAGGATCACCCGCGGCATCTGGGTGTCTTCGCGACCGCGGTGGAGAAGGCCGGCTGGGGCGAGCCGCTCCCCGAGGGGCGCGCCCGCGGAATCGCCGTGCACGAGTCGTTCTCATCGTTCGTCGCTCAGGTGGTCGAAGTCGAGCTCGACGACCGGGGGATGCCCAGTGTCAAGCGGGTGGTCTGTGCCGTCGACTGCGGCATTCCCATCAATCCCGACATCATTCGCTCGCAGATGGAGAGTGGCATCGGCTACGGTCTGGGAGCGGCGCTCTACAGCGAGATTCGGCTCGAGGACGGCCGGGTCAACGAGTCGAACTTCAACAACTACCGTTCGCTCCGGATCCACGAGATGCCCGAGGTCGAGGTTCACATCATGCCCTCGAGCGAGAATCCGACCGGCGTCGGTGAGCCCGGAGTGCCACCGATCGCTCCGGCGGTGGCCAACGCCTACTTCGCCCTGACCGGCAAGCGAGTCCACAGCTTGCCGTTTCGCAACCTCGAGAGGAGCTGAGGAATGCTGCGAAAACCGATCCTGCCGGGCCTGTTGTTGGTTGTTCTCGCCTTTGCCGTTTCGACTGCCTCGACCGGCTCAGGGGGCGCCGAGCTCAG
Source organism: bacterium (assembly GCA_024224155.1). NCBI lineage: Bacteria > bacterium. The sequence goes on along the minus strand of JAAENP010000432.1, from coordinate 7,567 downwards.
AGGCGCGGAGGAGTTCGCTGGAATCAAGAACAAGTCCGAGCGCTCGGTGGCACTATTCACCGAGGCGGGCAAGGTGATTCAGCACCCGCGCTGCGTCAACTGTCATCCCAGCGGCGACAGCCCACTCCAGGGCGAGACCGGCGATCTGCACGAGCCGCCGGTCCAGCGGGGCCTCGGTCCTGTCGGAATGCGCTGCCGCACCTGTCACGGTCCGGACAACTTCGATCCGGGGGCCGTGCCGGGGGCCTCGAAATGGCTGCTGGCGCCGCGAAAAATGGGTTGGGAAGACCTGTCCCTGGGCGAGATCTGTAAGCAGATCAAGGATCCGGAGCGCAACGGCGATCGGACCCTGAGAGAGATTACCGAGCATATGGGCGAAGATCATCTGGTCGCCTGGGCCTGGACTCCCGGCGCCGGTCGCGAGCCGGCACCGGGCAATCAGGAGATCTTGGGCGAGCTCATCGCCAAGTGGGTCAAGACCGGAGCCGTCTGCCCTTGACGGCACCGGTCTGAAGCTCGGGTTCTACCGCGCGCTGCCCAGGACCATCTCTTCGGTCACGGGCTCGGTCTGCTCGAGCTCGCGCACCAGGCGATCGGCGCCGTAGACGACCCGCAGGGCCTCCATCATGATCGCCGGGTGGACGACCACGGTCCGGTTCGTGGCCTCGTCGAACCAGTAGTTCCCGGCAATCGAGTGGATGTTGCCGTCGAAGGCCAGGCCGACGAGGTTGCCGTCCTTGTCGACCAACGGACTTCCGGAGTTGCCGCCGGTGATGTCGGTGGTTGCGACCGTGTTGAAGTGCGTCTCCATGTCGAGACGCTCCCTGGCCTCGAGCCAGCTCTCGGGCAGTCTGAAGGGATCTTCGCCGGTGGTTCGCTCAAAGAGGCGCGCGGTGCGAGTGAACGGCTCGACTGCCTTGCCCTTCTCGTCCCAGCCCTTGATCGAGCCGTAGGTCACGCGCAAGGTGAAGGTCGCGTCGGGATATATGGAGGTGCCGTGAATGGCGAAGCGGGCGGCCGCGATCTTCTCGTAGGCGGCGTCGCGAACGGCTTCGACCTCGTCCTCGAACCGCTTGCGCAGAGCGCGCGCGTCCTCGTCGACGGACAAGGCCAGAAGAATCATCGGATCGTCCGAAGCTTCGATGGCTTCCCTGCCGCCCTCCCAGAGCGCCTTGCGGATCTCTACGTCCGCTAGCTCGGTACCTTCGACCAGGGCATCGGCCTTGGACGCCGGGGACTGGCTCCCGAGGATGTCCTTGACGTAGCGGCTGTCGGGACCGAGCCACTCGCGCATCTTGTCGAGCGAGAACGCCAGGCTCAGTGTTTCGATGTCGGAGTAGACCGGCCGAGGCGCGAGGAGGCGCTGCTCGAGACGCGGAAGAGCCGTTTCGTTGTACTCGCGCAGCCGATCTTCATTGGGCTTCTCGCGTTCGTAGGCCGCCCGCACCAGGTCGCGAGCGTAGTCGAAGAGCGTGCCGCTGAATGCCGCGGCGTTCTCCAGGAACAGGTGCTCCTCGAAAAACGAGCGGTAGAGCTTGTTGGCGCCCGCGATGTCATCCCAGGCGGAACCATACTGCTTACGCATTTGCGGGTCCGCGGCCACGGCCTCTCTAAGGGCCTCCTCTTCGGCTTGCTTCTTGATGAAGATCTCGTCGTTCATCAGCGCCCGGAGATGATTCCGGCGCACCTTGATCCCGTTCTCGAGGCCTAGCAGTGGGGATTGCACACGTCGGTGCGATTCCTCGCCAGTGGTTGCATGCTGGGCGAGGCGACCCCGCAGCTCCGAGTAGCGCAGAAGCCAGAGCGGGATGACGACGTCGCGTTGGTATTTGAGGTCGGAGACCGTGAGCTGTCGATCGGTCCTGCCCGGATGGCCGGAGATGAACACCGCCTCGCCCTCTGCGGCGCCCTCTTCACGCCACTTGAGGAAGTGCGGCGTCTTGGCGGGCTCGTCATTCTCGTAGACCCGCATCAGAGTCATGTCCAGACACCAGCGGGGGAAGTTGAAGTTGTCGGGATCGCCGCCAAAGGCCGCGATCGGGGACTCGGGGGCGAAGACCAGCCGGACGTCGTTGTAGCGCTTGTACTTGTAAAGGAAATGCTGTCCGCCGTTGTAGAGGGGAACCGTCTCGCAAGTCAGCTTACCCGTGGGAGAGGCTGCCGAAGCGGCCTCGCATTCCGTCTCGATCCGAGTCAATATCTGCTTGCGAGCCTCGTTGGCTTCCTTGTCGTCCTTGCCTTCGATCGCCTCGGCGACCCGGGCGGTGATCTCCTCGCTCGATACCAGAACGGACATGTGATCGGCCGGGCAGGATGCCTCGTCCTCGGGCGTCTCGGCCAGGAAGCCGTTGGCCTCGAGATCGTTCTCGGCGCTTGAAAGCTGGCTGATACACCTGCGCGCACAATGATGATTGGTTAGGATCAGCCCGTCCGGGGACACGAACGATCCGGTGCAGCCGCCCATTCGGGTCGTGGCCAGCCGGACTCTGTCCAGCCAGTCCTGGTCGATTTCGACACCGTATTTGTCCTTGATGGCTTGGTTCGGGAAGTTGTCGAGGGTCCACATGCCCTCTTCGGCCCGAGCGGCGCCGACGTTGACGACGAATAGGACGAGCGCAATGAGTCCGAGGCTACGTTTCATAGGGTTCTCCCTGAAGGGGGTCTGGGTGTAAGCCTTGCACAGGCTTGAATTAGCGCCCCAACTATAGCTGGCTCAATTGGCTTCAGTGGAATCCCTGGGGAACTGTTGTGCCAGCCGGCTCAGTCGGTCGAATCGTAGGCGGCAGGAGGCGCGTGTCGCCTCGAGGTCGATCTCTTCCGGAGCGAAGCGCCGCTGGCGCTCGAAGTACTCCGCCGGATCGGTCCAGGAGGGCTCGGCGTTGATCCGGTACTCGTTACCGTTCCAGACCTCATAGAGCGAGAAGAGGCCGCTGGCGACGGCCAGGCGAACCAGTTCGATCGATTCGCCCTGCTCCGATTTCCAGCCCGTGGGGCATGGCGAATGGAGCAGGAGAAAGCGCAGGCCATGAAGCGAAAGCGCGGTTTCGAGTTTGCGCTCGAAGTCCTCGGGATCGGCGATTGACAGGGTGGCCGCGTAGGGGATCCGGTGCGCGACCATGATCGCCATCATGTCTTTCTTGTCCTCGCCCTTGCCCGTCGGCGTAGTCGTCGTGCGGGCGCCGGCCGGGGTGGCCGAAGATCTCTGGCCACCGGTGTTGCCGTAGATCTCGTTGTCGTAGCAGATGTAGATGATGTCCTCGTTGCGTTCGGCAGCCGCGGAGAGTGTTGCGATGCCGATGTCGTAGGTGCCGCCGTCGCCGGCCCAGCAGATGACCTGCTGTCGTTCGTCGTTGAGATCGCGGACGCTGGCGATACCGGTGGCAAAGGCGGGCGACGAAGCAAACGTCGTCGCGACCGTCGGCACACCATAGCTCGTGGTCGGATACGCCCCGGCGGTGACGATGCCGCAGCAGGCTGGGATCACGAGGCTGCAGGTTTGCTCCGCCTTTGCGAGCGAGCGGCCGAGCATGGTGAGACCTACACTCATGCCACAACCACCGCAGTTCGTGTTGCCAGGCCTCAGAAGGCATTCTTCGCTGCAGGGAATGGCCGGCTTCTCGAGCGACGTGCCGCCGCTTGGAGTAGAGCGTGGAGAGGTCGTCATCAGTGCACCTCCTCCCGGGTATCGATCCCCATCCAGAGAGGCGCCTCCGCTCGACTTCGCTGACCGAGGTCGGCCAGCACGTCGTCGATCATGGTCGGCGTCACGTCGCCTCCCCCGATGCCGGTGAGATAGTCCTGGATCATCAGATCGTCACGCTTGCCCTGGAAGGCGGCACGCAGGTCCTGCCAGAAGACACCGCCCATGCCGGCGGCATAGTTGCGGTCCAGCACGCCGATCCTGACCGCTGAACGGCACGCGTCGAGAATGGAGCTCTCGGGGAACGGCCTGAACATCTTGATCTTGAGCAGGCCGATCTTCTCGCCCTCGGCCCGCCGCCGGCGTACCACTTCACGCGCGGTCGTGGCGATGGTACCCGTGGCGACCAGAATGGTGTCGGCGTCGTCGGTCTCAAAGGCCTGAATCGCCGCTCCGGGATCGCGGCCGAAGTTCCGGCGAAAGGCCTCACGGCAATCCTCGAACACCGCAGGTACGCGGCGCATCGCCTCGTCGATCTCGACCCGATGAGAAACCGTCTCGTGGGGCCAGGTCAGGCCGCCCATCGTCGTCGGGTGCTCGTGACGCATCCGATGCGGCAGGTCGAGTGAGGGGAGGTAGCTGTCGACCAGGGGTTGCTCGGGCAAGTTGGTCTCGCTCTGCGTGTGCGACACAATGAAGGCATCCATCGCCACCAGCGTCGGCAGCAGCACCCGGTGATCCTCCGCGAGGCGGAAGGCCAGCAGCGTCGTATCGAGAACCTCTTGATTGGTCTCGCAATAGAACTGCAGCCATGGGAAGTCGCGCAACATCAAGGTGTCGCCCTGATCGACCCAGATATTCCAGGGCGGTCCGAGCGTGCGATTGACGGCCACCATGACGATCGGCAACCGGTAGAAGCCGGCCACCATGATGTTTTCCACCATGTAGGCCAGGCCGTTGGAGGAACTGGCCGTGAACGACCGCGCCCCGGCAAGGGAAGCGCCGATCGAGACGCCCATTGCGCTGTGCTCGCTCTCCACCGGCACGACGCGGCTCTTGGTGAACGGGAACTTGGCGACGAACTCGACGATCTCGGTCTGCGGAGTGATCGGATAGATGCCGCAAGCCGCACCACGCGCTTTGCGATTGGCTTCGGCAGAAACGCTAAGTGCGTAGCCGGCGGCGTGGTTTCCGGTGACGAGCTCGGTAGGCATTCGGTGGATTCCCCTTACAGGTGGCTCATGAAGACGACGTTTCGCGGGCACTCGGTGGCGCACACCGCGCACCCCTTGCAGAACGAATAGTCGAAGACGAAGTCGCGACCGACGCGTTTGAGGACTCCCTCGGGGCAGTAGGTCACACAGGCGTCGCACTCGTTGCAGACTCCGCACGAAAGACAGCGCTTCGCCTCGCCGGCGTCATCCAGACCCTGATGCACCTCGTCGAAGGTCGAGCGGCGGCCGTCCATCTCGAGGCGCTCGCCCTCGGCGACCGCCTGGCGCTCGAAGAAATGGAGCTTCATCGCCTCTGCGACGATCACGTCACTCCGCATGACGTCGACGTGCCGCCTGGCGTCGGCGGCGCGTTCGTCGGTGAGTGCCGCTCCAGAGAGGGTCTCGTGGATGTTGAGCGCCGAGCGCCGCCCGCTGCCGATGGCGGCCGCGACGGTGCCGTCGCCGCTGGCAAGGTCCCCGACCGCGTAGACCGGGGTCTCGAGGATCCCCAGCAGTCGCTCGCCGTCGCGCACCTCGGTGCCTTCGGGAAAGACCGACATATCGGGGGACTGGCCGAGGGCGAGAATCACGCGGTCACAGGTGATCTCGAAGTCGGATCTGGGAATCTCGACCGGAGAGCGGCGCCCGGATTCGTCCGGTGCGCCCAGCTCCATCCGGCGGCACTTCAGGTTGAGATGACCGTTGCCGCTGGCGGCAATGGGCTGGGTCAGAAACTCCATCGCCACGCCTTCCTCGAGGGCCTCGTCGATCTCCTCGCGGATCGCCGGCATCTCATTGCGGGTCCGCCGGTAGACCAGGCGGACGCTGCCCGCGCCCAGGCGGAGCGCCGAGCGGGCGGCGTCGACCGCGGTGTTGCCACCGCCGATGACGACGACGTTGTCGCCTCCGAGGGCTACGGCACCCTCTTTCACCTGGTCCAGAAACTCGATGCCCTGAACGATGGCGTCCGAGTCGGTCTCGCCGCCGAGCCGCAGACCCCGTAGCTCCTGCAATCCGGTGGCGACGAGCACGGCGTCGTGGTTTCGGGCCAGTTCGAGCAAGGCCGAACGCGTGACTCGCTCGCCGGTCTTGAAGTCAACGCCGAGGACCGTGATCCTCTCGATCTCTCGATCGAGCACGTCTGCGGGCAACCGGAAGTCCGGGATCCCCGTGCGCAGAAGCCCGCCGATCTGCGAACCGGCCTCGTAGACGGTGACCGTGTAGCCCGCAAGAGCTAGATGGTACGCGGCGGTCAATCCGGCCGGACCGGATCCGACCACCGCGATCCGTTCGGCGAGTCGCTCGGGCGTGGGCAGAGCCACGTTGCCCTTGTCGCCGGCAAAGCGCTCGAGTTGCCTGACGTTGACGGCGCCGTCGAGCGCTATCCGATTGCAGTTGTCCATGCAGGGAGCCGGGCAGACGCGGCCGCAGACCGAGGGGAATGGTGATGTGCGCAGGAGAACGGCCAGGGCGGCGTCGACCTCGTGCTGGGCGAGCTCGTGGAGGAAGCTCTGGACGTCGTTGCCCGCAGGACAGATATGGTTGCATGGCGGCACCATGTGCTGGCGGTGGGGCCGCTGGGCGGCCCACTGCCCGGTGCGAATACCGGGTAGTCCACCACCGGCGCCTTGCAGGAAGCTAGGTGAGCGCTCGGTTCTGACCGGTGGGGCGGCGACCGCCGACTCGGCGGAGCCCATGGGAGCCGCTGTCGACTCGACTTCATTCCACGCCGAGCGCGCAGCCGTGGTGTTGCCGCCGGTGAAGCCGAGGTGCTCGAGAGCGGCGTGCACTCCATCGAGCTCGAATCCCAGGATCCTGCCGGCGGCACCCGCCAGGGCGGTGTTGACAATCGGCACACTGCGGGTTCCGAGCTTGTTGTCGCGGGCGATGCGGGTCGCGTCGACTGTGGCTACACAGTAGGCGTCGAAGTCGGCGGCGAAATGGGCCGGCGGCTCGGAGGAGTTGATCAGAATCCAACCCCCGGGCTTGAGACCGGAGGCAATGGCCGGGCCAACCAGCGTCTGATCGAGCACCACGACGTGGTCGGGTTCGTAGATCAGATTTCGGTTGGTTATCGCATCGGCGGCATAACGGCAGAAAGCTTGAATCGGCGCGCCGGCTCGCTCGGCGGCGTAGAGCCCGAAAGCCTGCACCGAATCGCCTTGAAGGAACCGGGTCGTGGCGATGATCTTGGCCAGGGTTACGCCACCCTGCCCGCCGCGACCGTGGATGCGGATCTCGATCACGAAACGCCTCCGCGCGGAATCCTCGACGAGGTGGCCAGTAGCAGCCGCCTGCCAGGCTTCCTGGTTTGATGATCTGAGAAGTCGAAGCAGGTTGAAACACCCTGACAGATGGGCATCGCTTCCCACCCCCAGAGGTCGGGTGTCGCCGTCCCCACCCGTTGGGGTGTTCTGGAGGCCATTCCGTAATGCTAGACATGACGAATGGAAGAAGGGGGGAGGCACCGTTCTTTGCAGCCTTCTTATTGGTCAGGGAGATGTAATTTGGGAGGTGTCTGTCCCCGGTCTTCCTGAGAAGAAGGGACCCGCAGCATGCGAGGCTTGGACTACCAAAGCGTCGTCGGTCGGAAGCCGGATCCTGGCTCGGAGACGAGTGCCTACGTACTCCGGCTGGGCTCCGTAGAGCTGGAGCCGATCTCATACTCGACGCTGCTCGCCTTGCGTGATTGTCCCGTCGTCGTGCGCGAAGT
>JAAENP010000431.1 GCA_024224155.1 bacterium | reverse complement strand
CATGTAAGTGATGAGACCGACCGCGCCCCGGCTTCCTATTTCTTTGCCCTCATATAGGCCCTGGGCCACGCCCATGGTTCGCTTGGCCGAGAAGCCGAACCGCCGCGAAGCTACCTGCTGGAGGCGGCTGGTGATGAACGGTGGAGTCGGGCGCTGCTTGGACTCTCTTCTGGCGATCTCAGCGACCTTGAAGTCGCCGGTCTCGAGGGCCGCTACGATCTTGGCGGCATCGTCGCCGTTGCCGACCTCGGCCTTGTCGCCATCGATTCTCTGGAGTCTCGCGGTGAAGGCGGGCGGCTTCGAAGCCTCCAGGTCGGCAGAGATGATCCAGTACTCGACCGGGTTGAAGGCGTCGATCTCCGCCTGGCGCTCGCACACCATCTTCAGCGCGACCGACTGAACCCGCCCGGCCGACAGCCCGCGTTTGACCTTGTCCCAGAGCAGCGGCGATAGCTTGAAGCCCATCAGTCGATCGAGAATGCGTCGGGCCTGCTGCGCCTCGACCCGGCTCTGATTGATCTCGCCCGGATGCTCGAGGGCGGCGAGCACCGCGTTCTGGGTGATTTCGTTGAAGGTCACCCGGCGGATGGTGTCCGGATCCCGATCCAGAACCTCGGCGATATGCCAGGCGATGGCTTCGCCTTCACGGTCCGGATCGGGAGCCAGGAAGACGGTCTCCGCCTTCTTGGCTTGAGCTCTGAGCTTCTTGACTACGTCCGCTTTCTTGGGCAGCACGCGGTACCGGGGCTCGAAGTTCGCTCCAATCCCCAGGTCCTTCTTCTCGAGATCGCGAATGTGACCCACCGACGCCTCGACTGCGTAGTCACGCCCAAGGAATTTCTTGAGCGTTTTGGTCTTTGTCGGGCTCTCGACGATGATCAGGTTCTTGGCCAAAATGTCTTCCGATCTGTGGGCTGGGCTGGTTTCCGTGCTGAGGACTGCCGCGGCGGTCGCGGACGTTACCACCGGATTGCAAACGCCCGCAACCAAGGCGTCATTCCTTCGATTCCCTCGGTGGAGTTCCGCTGCGGCCCCAGACCGGACCGGGGTAACGGGTCAGGAAGCCCATGATCTCGAGCTCGACGAGAAGGCTCAGCACCGCATCCAGACCGAGTCCGGTCCGCTCGAGGAGGTCCGCGGCATCTGCGGTCCGGCCGGCGGGAATCGCATGGAATACCTCGGCCAAGTCGTCACGAGCGGGCTCGGCCTCGGCCGAGGCGCCGTCCCGGGTCGAGTCGGATTCGAGCTCGCTCTGAACCGCGGTGGGGAGGGTCACGAGGAGTTCGTCCACGTCTTGCACCGGATGGGCACCGTCCCGAATCAAGCTGTTCGGTCCCATGGAGCGCGGGTCGAAGATGTTGCCCGGAATAGCCCAGACCAGACGGCCCAGGGCCAGCGCACAGCCGGCGGTAATCAGAGATCCCGATCGCGGCGTGCCGCGGACGACGAGCGTTCCACAGCCCAGGGCCGCGATGATGCGATTGCGAATGGGAAAGTGGTGTGGCTCGGGTGGCGTTCCGAGCGGAAACTCGGTGACGATGGCGCCATTCTCGACGATGCGGGATCGCAACCGCCGATTGCTTCGCGGGTAGTCCACGTCGATTCCGCAGCCAAGCACGGCCACGGTCCGGCCGCCGACCGCGAGGGCTCCCTCATGTGCCGCTGAATCTACGCCCAGGGCGAGCCCCGAAACCACCGTGAGACCGTTCGCGGCCAGTCCTCCGGAGAACTTCTCGGCCGCCTCGATGCCGTAGGGATCGGCCTTCCGGGAGCCGACAATCGAGACGCCGGGTTGGGCGCTGAGCTGTCCGCGGACGTAGAGCGCAGGCGGCGGCAGCTCGAGAGCCAGCAACTCGCGAGGGTACCGAGCGCTGTGCCGGGTGACGATGAAGCTGTCCGCTTCCCGAGCTCGGGCTCTTTCGCGGCCGGCCAGTTGACGGGCTCGACGGGCGCACTCGAGGCCGTGCCGAATCGCCTTGGCCGGCACTTTCAGGTCCTGAGCTCGCTCTCCAATTGTGCTCGCCGGCGTCCGAAGCCAGTCTTGGGGCGCAGCCGAGAGCCGGCAACTGGACTCTCTCGACACGAAAGGACAGGCGTTGAGGGCCACGATCAGCTCGTCGAGAAACTCGGCATCCACATTGAGCAAAGACGCGGGCCGGGGCCGGAGCCTGGCGCTTCGACGACTCGGCGAGCAAGAAAATAGCCAAATCCGTGCGCGTTAGGGCTCGTATATACTGCTGGACCCGGAATTGCTTCACCTCGAGGTCCGAACGCGGGGTGAGGGCCTGGAGGAAGTTACTCGAATGCGATTAGGTTACGAGTCGTTTCAGTGGACGCGCCGTTTCTCGGTCGTCCTGATCGTGGCGGCGCTGTGCTGCGCGGCGATCCCGGCGGAGGCGGCTAAGGAAGACCGAACCGATTCGCAGCTCGCCTTCGGCATCCAAATGGCGAAACGTGGGCTCTGGAATGAAGCCCTTTTTCGCTTTTCAAGGGTCTTGAAGGAGCGTCCGGGCGACGTTCGAGTGCTCAACAACATGGCCGTGGCCTACGAGGCGATCGGCGAGTTCGAACTGGCTCTCGAGCACTACAAACGTGCCCTGGAAGGAGATTCCGCGAACAAAGAGCTACGCCGAAACTACGCGCAGTTCGTCGAGTTCTACGAGAGTCTGCGCCCGAAGACCGACGACGAGCCGAAGGCGGACGAATCTGCCGACGAGTCCGGCGAAGGCGAGGCCAACGGAAACGGCGGTTCTAGGCGATAGCGGCGACGGTCCGGACCTTGCTTGCCGAGCCGGTAGACGAGCCTTCGCAAGAAGCGCCAGAACAGAGCCCAATGGGAGGCTAACCAATGCCCTGGATCAAGAACTTAAGCCCACCGGCCCTCGGGTTCGCTGTCCTGCCGGGTGTCCTCCTATTGGGACTGGCGATGTCCGAGGCCGCGGTCGCCGGCAACACGGTCGAAGTGCGTTTCAGGGTGCCGGTTCGAGCCCGCCTGGACCTCACGAACGTCGAAACCGTGACTCTGGCGCCTTTTCTGGTTGTCGCTCAGGAGGGCGAGATGCCGATCGAGCGCCGCGGTGTCAATGTCCAGGAGGAGTTCGAGAGCTACCTGAAGAGAATCCTCAGGCGACGGACGCGGCTCAAGTTCGTGGCGGCCGGCCCGGTCGATTACCCGACCTACGATTTCGCCGACCTATCGCAGAACAGCGACTTCTGGCGGGTCGTGGGGGAACGCACCGGGGCCGATCTGATTCTGGCAGGAAGCCTCGACTTCGACATTCAGGATCGAAGCGGCTATCGGACCGAGCCCTATGAATCGCCCTACGACGGCAGAACGTACTATCGACAAGTCCTGGTCGAGCAGACCGGCTTCGAGTACGACATCGTCATGGAGGTCTACAACGGCAAGACCGGCAACCGCGTCTATTCCGACAATTTCAAGGATTTCAAGCAGTTCGCGGGCGAGAGCGTCGATCCCTTGACCGGAATGTTCGAGAATCTCCAGGCGCTGGAGGACCGTATCTCGGGCGTCTTTAGTCAGAAGCGTGTCGAAACCACGCGGCTTCTTTTCACCAACTGAACCTGAGGAGAGCGGTGTGTTGCGGTCAACAAATCTTCACAAGAGTTTCACCCGGTCCGCAGCACGCTTGGCGGTAGCGGGCTGCCTGGCCGTCGGCGTCCTGGCCTCCGCGAGTCCGGTGGCGGCGCAGTTCGGCAAGAACAAGGTCCGCTACGAGAACTTCGAGTGGCAGGTCTACCACTCTCCTCATTTCGACGTTTACTACTACGAGTCCGAGGCGCCCCTTCTGCAGAAGATCGTTTCCTATGCCGAGAGCGCCTACGACGAGCTGTCGGTGGCCTTCAATTTCAAGATCGAAGAAGCCACACCGCTGATCTTCTACGAGACACACTCGGATTTCGAGCAGACCAATATCATCCTGAACTTCATTCCGGAGGGTATCGGCGCCTTTGCCAGCCCGGTGCGCAACCGGATGGTTCTACCGGTGGATCTGCCGGGTCCCGAGCTCTATGAACTGTTGCTTCACGAGCTGACGCACATCTTCCAGTACCACATGATCTTCGGAGGCAACCTCGGCAAGGGGGTTGCCTCGGCACCGCCGACCTGGTTCATGGAAGGCATGGCCAGCTACATGGCGCACGATGAGTCGGCGCGCGACAAGATGTACTTGCGCGATGCCGTCGTCAACGATCGCATCCCGCCGGTGAGCCAGGACTTCGGCGGCTTCTTCGCCTACCGATTCGGTCACGCCGTGTTCGATTACATCGAGGAGATCTACGGCAAGGAAGGCGTGCGCGATTTCATGATCGAGACCCGTAACACCCTCGGCGCGCGCACCGGGCGCTCGGTGCAGCGGACCTTTCAGGTCGAGCCCGAGGATTTCGACGCCGACTTTCGGCGCTGGCTCCGGAAGAAGTATCTTCCCGAGCTCATTGCCACCGGCGAACCGGCGGATTTCGGCCGCAGGTTCCGCGAGAAGAAGGGCCCGATTGCCGTGCAGGCCTCTCCGGCGGCGTCGCCTTCGGGTGATCTGCTGGTCGCCTTCAGTACCGACGGCAGCGCCTACAGCAGCGTCAACTCGGCCCAGGTCGACATCGTGCTCTACGACGCCAGGCGCAGAGAGGAGCTACGCAACCTCACCAAGGGATTCGACGAGGCCGAGTTCCAGTACTTCATCGCCCAGGAGTTGACCATGGGTCGACGCATGGGACGCGACCTGTCTTTCTCACCCGACGGCGACCGCATCGCATTCTTCGCGCGTCGGCAGAAGGGACGAAGTCTGGTCGTGCTCGACGTGTTGAAAGGCAAGATCACGAACGTCATCGATATGGACGTCGAGCAGCAGTTCGCACCCGCTTGGAGTGCCGACGGGCGGACGGTGGCTTTCTCGGGCCATCAAGGTGGACAGTTCGATATCTTCGAGATCAACGTCGATACCGGTGAGGTCGCCAAGTTGACCAACGACGCGATTTTCGACGCCGCACCGGTCTACTCTCCCGACGGCAGGTCGCTGGTCATGACCTCGGTCGTCGGCGGCTACGGCAAGCTGTTTCGGGTCGACCTCGACTCACCGACCGAGCGGTTTCCGTTGACCGACGGCCAGTGGAACGACACCGACGCGGTGTACTCTGCCGACGGCAACCGTGTCTACTTCACCTCCGATCGCACCGAGGTCAACAACATCTACAGTCTTGATCTCGCCAGCGGCGAGATCAAGCGACACACGAATTCGGTTACCGGCTGTTTTACGCCAACCCTGCTCGCGAATCCGGACGGCACCGAACGACTGGTTTTTACGGCGTTCTGGAAGGGACGTTTCGATCTCTACCTTTTGGATCCGGAGGAGCCGATTACCGAGCCGGAAGTGATCGTCAAGGGAGGTGACTTTTCAGTCGAGGGTTCGATACCGGAGGACCTGAAGCAGTTCGAGCCGCCGATCGAGGTGACTCTCGACGACCGGAACAAAGGCAAGTTCGGCGGCCGCAAGTTCTTCATCGAGGACATCGGCGGAACCGTTGGCGTCTCCGACGACCAGACTTTCATCGGTGCCTCCTTCATCCAGCTTTCCGACTTTCTCGGCGACCGCAGGATCATCGGCGCCTTTCAGTCGATCGAGAACTTCCAGAACTTCGACGTCATCTACGCCAACCTGTCGAATCGATGGAACTGGCAGGTGCATCTCTTCGATGACCGCGATTTCTTCATCGGACAGGATCAGCGGACCGGGTTTCTCGAGCGCGGGCCTACGGCGTTCAGCCAGACCGGCGCCAATTTCTCCCTCAGCTATCCGATCAATGTCTCGCATCGGGTGAGCTTCGGCTTGGGATACACCTTCCGGGACATCGGATTTCAGACGTTTCTGTTCGATATCGACGGTCAGGTGATTCGGGACCCAGAAACCGGGGAACCCGTTCCGCTCATCACTCCGCGCAAGGACGACTTTCCAATCCTGAGCGCGGGCATCGTGGGCGACACCGTGGTCTTGAGTCCCTGGGGCTACGTCGGCGGCCGGCGTTGGAACCTCAGTGGCAGCTATGCGCCCGATCTCGACGAGAGCGGCACCCTGACCAGCAACCTGGCGGTGGATTATCGACAGTATTTCAAGCTGACCCGTCGGTCGCAGCTGGCCTTCAGGGGAGTCGCCTACGCCAGTGAGGGAAACTTTCCGAATCCGTTCTACTTCGGTGGCCTCGACACGGTTCGCGGGTTCGACTTCCGGTCGCTGGTTGGCGACCGGGCGTTCTACACCAACTTCGAGTTGCGGTTTCCCTTCCTCGACCGGCTCTCTACTCCCATTTTTCAGGGCAACGTGCGCGGCGTGTTCTTCCTCGACATCGCCGGCGCCTGGTACGATTCCGTGCAGAGCTTCAAGTTCCTCGACGAAGACGACCGGCTGGTCGACGGTGTCTCGAGCTACGGCTTCGGCGTCACCCTGAGGCTCTTTGGCCTGGACTTCAACATCGACTGGGCCAAGCAGTGGGACTTCAAGGATTCGGAAGACGGCTTCGACTCGTCGATATGGATCGGCCGCAGATTCTAGCGCCGGAACCCGTCCCACGGGGCTGAAGAGCGGCGCCTCCGGCGCCGCTCTTTCTTGTCTTGTGAGGGTAGGGCGAGCCGGATAGACTCACGCTGTTCCTATGCGGATCGAGGTCCTCGGCAGTTACGGCGGCGAGAGCGTCAAATGCCGACTGACTTGCCTCTTGATCAACGACAGCATCGCGCTCGACGCGGGCTCGTTGTCGCAGGCGCTTCCGATCGACCGCCAGCGCAAGGTCGAAACGGTCTTGCTCACCCATTCCCATATGGACCACACTAACTCGCTGCCGTTCTTCGTGGAGAACGTGTACGGCCAAACGAAGGCAATCGATGTCTACGCTTCGGCGCCGACGACGTACTCGATCCGAAGGCATCTGTTCAACAACGCTTCCTGGCCAGACTTCACTCGACTGCCCAACAACCTGCTGCCATCGATCCGGTTTTGCGAGCTCGAGGAGGAGGTGCCGATCACGCTCAACGGCGTGACCTTTACACCGTTCTTCGTGGATCATGTGGTTCCGACGTTCGGGTACCTGATCGAACAGGAGGGGGTGTCGGTGGTGTGGTCGAGCGACACCGGTCCCACGGTAAGGCTTTGGGAGATCGCCAACGCGGCCTCGGGCTTGAAGGCCGTATGTCTAGATACCAGCTTCGACAATTCGATGCAGCGGATCGCAGACCTCTCGCTTCATCTGACGCCCCAGACAATGTCGCAGGAGATTCAAAAACTGCAGCCCGAGGTCCCGATTTACTTGCATCATCTGAAGCCACCCTGCATCGAGAGAATCGTTCACGAGGTGCGGACTCTGAACAATCCCCGCGTGGGTTTCCTGGAGCAGAGCCGCATCTATGAGTTCTAGTCTTCGCGCCGTCGATTGGAGCGAGCATTTGAGCCGGGCCAGCCGTTTCGACCCTCCGACTGCGGTGCGAAAGAGCCATGCGCGCTAGCGCCGAGCAGCTCCCGCTCGCATTCGGCGGCGCTTCGATGCGATTCTGCGTTCTCGGCTCGGGCAGTGCGGGTAATTGCGTGTTGGTCGAGAGCGGCGACGAGAGCATCCTCGTCGATGCCGGCTTCTCGTGTCGCGAGATCGAGCGCCGTCTCCAAGCGGTCGGGGCCTCCCCCGATCGATTCGCCGCGGTGATCCTCACCCACGAGCATGGTGACCACTCGCGCGGTGCGCCTCGTTTCTCGCGCCGCCACGGTGTTCCGATCTATGCCACCCGCGGCACGTTGTCGGCGGTTCGGCTCCTGGCGCATTCCCCCGAGCCGGCCGTCATCGAGTCGGGCAGGTCGTTCGAGGCCGGGCCCTTCTCGATCGAACCCTTCGCGGTGCCTCACGACGCCCGCGAACCGGTCGGGCTGGTGGTGGAGTCCGAGGGTTGCCGGCTGGGGCTGGCCGCCGACCTGGGTAGGCGCTCGGTCGAGGCCTGGCGCCGGCTGCGCAATCTGGACGCTTTGGTGCTCGAGACCAATCATGACATCGAGATGCTCCAACAGGGGCCCTATCCCTGGCCGTTGAAGAAGCGGATCGCCGGCGACAATGGTCATCTTTCGAATCACGACGCGGCCGACGGGCTGCGCGAGATCATGTCCAGGCGCCTGCAATGGGTCGTTCTCTACCACCTGTCTCGAACCAACAACTTGCCGGTGCTGGCGCGCGAGGCCGTGGCCCGGGTCCTGTCTCTGGGCATCGCTCGCACCGAGATCTGCGTGAGCGAGCAGTCTCAGCCGACACCGTGGCTGAGCGTGAATGCATGACGCCGCGCCGATAGCTAGGAGGAACCCGAAGTGCGAGCGAAAGTGACGGTCTACCCCAGGCGCGAGATTCTGGACCCTCAGGGCAAGGCGATCTGCAATGCGCTCAACCGGGTCGGCTTCGATGAGGTGACCGAGGTGCGAGCGGGCAAGAGCTTCGAGATCGAGATCGAGACCACCAGCGACTCAACCGCCCGCGAACGTTTGCAGCAAATGTGCTCGAAGCTGCTGTCGAACCCCATCGTCGAGGACTTCGAGCTCGAACTGGTTGCCGAAGAATGAAGTGCGGCATCGTCGTCTTCCCGGGCAGCAATTGCGACCACGACGTCTACCACGTGCTCAAGCACGTTCTCGGCTGCGAGACGGCTTTTCTCTGGCACGAGGCGACCGAGGTGGGTGATGCGGATCTGGTCGTCGTTCCCGGAGGTTTTTCGTACGGTGACTACCTGAGAGCCGGCGCGCTCGCCGCGCAGTCGCCGATCCTGGGCTCGGTCAAGAGCTTTGCCGAGCGCGGGGGGCCGGTCTTGGGAATCTGCAACGGCTTTCAGATTCTGCAGGAATGCGGGCTGCTGCCGGGAGCCATGCGCAGGAACAAGACGCTCAGATTCGAGTGCCGTGACGTGTATCTGAGAGTCGATCGCCACGATTTGCCGTTCACGTGCCGCTACGATCTGGGGGCGGTTCTCCGGATTCCGATCGCCCACGCCGAGGGCAACTATGAGGACACGCCGGACGGTCTCGAGCGCGTCGAAGGCTCGAAGCAGGTCGTGTTTCGATATGTGTCACCGGCCGGCGATCTGGACCAGGTCTGGAATGTGAACGGCTCCGCGAATGCCATCGCCGGGGTGGTGAACGAAGCCGGCAACGTGCTGGGCATGATGCCTCATCCCGAGCGCTGTGCCGAGGAGGTTCTGGGTAACCAAGGCGGTCTCGCCCTCTTTCAGGGCCTGATGGAAGGCGCGGCGGAGGGCGCGGCGTGACCGAGCCCCGAGTCACAGCCGAGCTTGCCGATCAGCATGGTCTGAGTGGCGAGGAGTACGAGCGGCTGGTCGAGATCCTGGGCCGGACGCCGAGCTATACCGAGCTCGGCATCACCTCGGCCCTGTGGTCGGAGCATTGCTCCTACAAGTCGTCCAAGGCCTATTTGAGAGAGCTTCCGACCACCGGCGCTCGGGTGGTTCAAGGGCCCGGTGAGAACGCCGGCGTCGTCGATGTCGGCCACGGCTGGCTGGCGGTGTTCAAGATGGAGAGTCACAACCATCCGAGTTTCATCGAGCCCTATCAGGGTGCAGCCACCGGTGTTGGCGGCATCCTTCGTGACGTCTTCACCATGGGCGCGCGGCCGATCGCCTGTCTGGATTCCTTGCGTTTCGGCGAGATAGACGCCCCTCGCATGCGCCACTTGGTCGATGGCGTGGTACGGGGCATCGGCGACTACGGCAACTGCGTGGGCATCCCCACGGTCGGCGGAGAAACCGGTTTTCATCGCTCCTACAATCAGAACATTCTGGTCAACGCCTTCGCCCTGGGTATTGCTCGTCACGACCAGCTCTTTCTGGCGCGAGCGGCGGGAGAGGGTAACCCGCTTCTGTATGCGGGCAGCCGGACCGGGCGCGACGGCATCCACGGAGCCACCATGGCTTCGGAGTCGTTCGAGGCCGACAGCGAGGCCAAGCGTCCCACGGTTCAAGTCGGGGATCCGTTCACCGAGAAGGTTCTGCTCGAAGCTTGTCTCGAGGCGATGAAGACCGGCGCGGTCGTCGGCATTCAGGACATGGGGGCCGCCGGTCTCACCAGCTCGGCCTTCGAGATGGCCGGTCGAGAGAGCACCGGCGTCGAGATCGACCTCGACCGCGTGCCTCTTCGGGAGCCCGGTCTCTCGCCCTACGAGATGATGCTCTCCGAGTCCCAGGAGCGCATGGTGCTGGTGGCGGAAAAGGGACGGGAGGAAGAGGTGGTGCGGGTGTTCGAGAAGTGGGGCTTGCCGGTCGACACGATCGGTCGCGTTACCGCGGACGGCCGTGCTCGGTTGTCCTTGGGAGGCGCAGTGGTCGCCGACATGCCGGTGCTCCCCCTGACCCAGAATGCGCCGGAGTATCGCCGGCCGGTCGAGGTGCCACGAGACCTGGCCGAGCGGCAGAGGCCGCCGGCAGTGCCCGAGCCCGAAGATCCACTCGCCAGTCTCGAAGCGCTGTTGTCGTCCGTGGAGCTCGGTTCCAAGGAGTGGATCTGGCGTCAATACGACCACTCGGTGCGAACCAACACCGTTGTCGGTCCCGGCGGCGACGCCGCGGTGTTGAGACTCAAGGGCACACCGTCCGCGCTGGCTCTGGTTTCTGAGGTCAACCCGGTCTACTGCGGGCTCGATCCTTTCCAGGGTGCGGCCCAGGCGGTTGCCGAAGCGGTTCGCAATCTCGCTTGCGTGGGTGCCGAGCCGGTGGGCTTGACCGACTGCCTCAACTTCGGCAATCCCGAGCGGCCCGAGATTGCCTGGCAGTTTCGAGAGGCCGTGCGCGGCATGTCCGAGGCCTGCCGGGAGCTGTCGGTGCCGGTGGTATCCGGCAACGTCTCTTTCTACAACGAGACCGAGGGCTCCGGGATCTATCCGACGCCGACGGTTGCGGTGGTCGGTTTGATCCAGAAGCTGAACAACGCGGTCGGTGCCCATTTCACTCATCCTGGCGACCGGATACTGGTCCTGGGCGACGATCTCGGAGAGTTCGGCGGCTCGGCGTACCTGCGGATCTGTCATGACACGGAGCAGGGCGCTCCTCCCAAAGTGAACCTGGGCGAGGAGAATCGGCTCGCCGTTTTCCTGCGCATGGCGATCGCCGAAGGGCTGATACGGTCCGCCCACGACATCTCGGTGGGTGGCCTGGCCGTGGCTCTGGCGGAGGCTGCGTTTGGGGCGGGTGTCGGAGTCGAAGTCGCGCTCGATTCGAGCGCCAGGGGTCTCTTTTCGGAATCTCAGGCGCGGGCGATCGTCGCCGCTCCGGCTGAGAGGGTCGATCGGTTCATGACGAGCGCCGAGGCCCGTGGCGTTCCGGCGGCGGAGGTCGGGTCGACGGGCGGCGACAAGTTGGCACTCGAGTTCGATGGCGGGAGAATCGACGCGACCGTCGCTCGGCTCCACGAGCTCTGGTCGAGGGCGTTGCCCAAGGCGCTCGGATAGGACCTTTCCACCATGTGCGGCATTTTCGGCATTGACGGGCTCATCGATGCGGCCAACTATGCGTACCTAGGGCTCTACGCCCTCCAGCATCGCGGGCAAGAGAGTGCCGGCCTGGTCTCCGAATGCGACGGCCGCTTTCATGTCGAGCGGGGCATGGGCTACGTCGCGGATATCTTCTCTGAGCGCACGCTGGCTCGACTTCCCGGTAGCCGGGCCATTGGGCATGCTCGTTACTCGACTTCGGGCTCGAGTGTTCACTCCAACGCGCAGCCGTTGGTTGTGAACACCTCGATGGGACCGCTGGCTCTGGTCCATAACGGAAATCTGGTCAACGCGGTCGAGTTGCGTCAGGAGCTCGAGCTCGGCGGCTCGATTTTTCAGACAACTTCCGACACCGAAGTCATTCTCCATTTGATGGCTCGCGACCCGAGACAGGATGTCGTCGAAGCGCTTCTGGAGGCGCTGAAGAGAGTGCGCGGTGCCTACTCGCTCTTGCTCTTGACTCGCGACTGCCTGATCGCGGCCCGGGATCCGCACGGTTTCCGGCCGCTTCTTTTCGGCGAATACGATGGCAGTCCCTGCTTCGCATCCGAGAGCTGCGCCTTCGATCTGCTCGAGGCGGAAACCGTGCGCGACCTGGAGCTGGGCGAGGTGCTGGTGGCCCGTAACGGAAAGTTGGAGAGTTACCGCCAACCGGTTGACGATGCGCCGGCTCGCTGCATCTTCGAGCAGGTGTACTTCGCCCGCCCGGACAGCCGAATCTTCGGTGACAGCGTTTCCGATAGCCGGCTGAAGATGGGCGGCGCGCTCGCCCGGGAAGCGCCGACCGAGGCGGATGTCGTCGTACCGGTTCCCGATTCGGGACTCTTCGCGGCGCTCGGCTACGCGCGTGAGTCGGGTCTGCCGCTGGAGTTCGGCCTGATTCGCAATCACTACGTCGGTCGGACATTCATCGAGCCGAAGCAATCGATCCGGCACTTCGGCGTCAAGGTCAAGCTCAATCCGGTACGGGAGCTGATTCGAGATCGTCGAGTTGTGCTGGTCGATGATTCGATCGTCCGTGGCACGACGTCTCCGAAGATCGTCAAGATGGTGCGCGACGCCGGGGCCGCCGAGGTTCATTTGCGGATCTCGTGTCCACCGACTATCCGGCCCTGTCACTACGGAATCGACATGCCGACCGCTGTCGAACTGATTGCTTCGGATCACGATATCGACGAGATAAGGGACTTCGCGGGCGCCGACAGCCTGGCGTATTTGTCGCTAAACGGAATGCTGTCCTGCGTTTCCGGGCCGCGACAGAGCTACTGCACGGCGTGTTGGACGGGCGAGTACCCTGTGGATCCCTCCGACGTGGATCGCCGCCAGCAGGAGCTCTTTCCGATTCGCACCGAAGAGGAATGAGCTCGTTATGAGCGAGAAGCGGGGCGCATACGCGAAAGCGGGGGTCGACATAGACGCCCAGTCAGAGGCACTGGGGAGAGTCAAGAGGCTCGTCAAGAGCACCTTCAACCGGAATGTGCTCTCCGATGTGGGGAGCTTCGGTGGCTTGTTTCGGCCCGAGCTCGCCGGGCTGAAAGAACCGGTACTGGTGGCCTCCGCCGACGGCGTCGGCACCAAGCTGCGTGTCGCTCGGCTGGCAGGCGAGTATTCGACCGTCGGCCGGGATCTGGTCAATCACTGCGTCAACGACATTCTGGTGCAGGGAGCTCTGCCGCTGTTCTTTCTGGACTACGTCGGTGCCGGCGTCCTGGAGCCGCACGCGATGGAACAATTGGTAACCGGTCTTGCCGCGGCCTGCAAGGACAACGACTGCGTGCTCCTTGGCGGAGAGACCGCCGAGATGCCGGGCTTCTATGAGGAAGGGGACTACGAGTTGGTCGGGTTCGTCGTCGGCGTGGTCGACCGGTCGAAGATCCTCGACGGTGGTCGAGTTCGTCAGAACGACGTCGTTCTGGGCCTGGCGTCGTCGGGGCTCCACACCAACGGATACTCGCTGGCCAGGAAGGTGTTCTTCGAGGACCTCGGACTCGATGCCGGCGACCGGATACCGGGCTCGAGCTCGAAGGCCAGCGTCACGCGCCAGCTTCTCGCGGTTCATCGTTCCTACAGGACGGCAATCGAGCCGATTCTCGAACACCCCGCGCTGCACGCGCTGGCTCACATCACGGGCGGCGGTCTCACGGACAACCTGCCGAGGGTCTTACCGCGGAAGGCGCATGTCCAGATCAAGGTCGGTGCCTGGGAGATCCCGGAGATCTTTCATCTGCTACAACGCTACGGCGAGATCGACACCGAAGAGATGTTCCGGGTTTTCAATATGGGGATCGGTATGTGCTTGATCGTTGCTCCGGACGGCGTCGCCGAGGTAATGACGGCCCTTAACAGCGCGGGCGCCAAGGCCAGTCCGATCGGTACGGTGCAAAAGGGAGGCGCTGGTGTGGTCTACGACCTAGGGGGACACAATACGTAATACTGTTGCCCGAGTCGCTCTCCGAAGTCTGGCCGAACCTAGTATTACGTATTGTGTCCCCCACATCCCCCACTCGCGTCGCCATCCTGCTCTCCGGTCGGGGCTCGAACTTCCTCGAGCTGCACGGCGCGATGGTGCGCAAGGAGGTGCCGGCAGAGGTCGCCGTGGTGATCTCGAACGTGGCTGAGGCGCAGGGCCTGGAGAAGGCGCGCTCGCTGAGGCTGCCGACCGTTTGCCTGCCGCACCGGCACGACCCGACCCGCGAAGCTCACGAGACGAAGGTCCTCTCGGCGCTGGAGCATGCCGAGGTCGAGTGGATCTGCCTAGCCGGCTACATGAGGTTGCTTTCGGACGACTTCGTCTCTCGCTACGCCGAGAGGATTCTCAACATACACCCTTCCCTCTTGCCCGCGTTTCCCGGGCTGAACGCGCAGGAACAAGCCCTCGAGTGGGGCGCCAGGATCTCGGGCTGCACGGTGCACCTGGTCGACGAGAAGCTGGACCATGGACCGATCGTGCTCCAGCGCTCCGTGCCGGTTCATGACGACGACAATCCGATCTCGCTGTCGGCTCGCATCCTGGTCGAAGAGCACAAGCTATATCCGGAGGCGCTGAAGCGCCTCCTGACCGAACGCTGGCGCGTCGAAGGCCGGCGAGTCGTGTTTTCTTAGGCCATCGGGGACACGCTTCCTGGGTGTCCCCTCCCGACTGGTTTTGCTGTGCGCTCACTCCGAAAACCAGTTGGGGGGTTCCTGGTCTCGTCGTTCTTCCTTGCTAATCGGTAGTTAAGAGGCCAGTTCTGGTGAGCCAGAAGCCTCTTGACAGCTGGCCCTGCAACCCTCTACAATTCCTTTCCCTGCTCCGAGGAGCGAGGATTTCTTTGACAGGGACACCGGTCCGCAGAACATTCGAGAAAGCTCTTGATGACGAGCGCTCTCGTTTGACAGGTGCCCCGACACCGACATATCATCAGAGTTCGCCCTTGGGCGATTGGGTGCGTGCGTGCGTCGGTTCTTTGAAAACTAAATAGAGGAAAAAGTCAACGTTTTTTTCTTTCGTTTCGCGTCGCTTTCGCGCGGCGGTGAAGCGACCAATTTCTTTCTTTACAGAAGGATACTCGTTGTCGGTTCTTAGCCGGGCCGGCAGCGTCAAGCTTTTCAACTGGAGAGTTTGATCCTGGCTCAGAATGAACGCTGGCGGCGTGCTTAACACATGCAAGTCGAGCGAGAAAGTTCCCTTCGGGGAGCGAGTAAAGCGGCGAACGGGTGAGTAACACGTGGGCAACCTGCCCAGAAGCGGGGGATAACTTGGGGAAACTCGAGCTAAT
>JAAENP010000430.1 GCA_024224155.1 bacterium | reverse complement strand
CTTGTACTGCAAGCAGATGAGCGAGGATCTCTTTCACAACGACGAGACCCGCTGGGAGGTCTTCGTGTAGATCGCGGGCAAGGCCGGTACGCGCTGATATCTGTGGGTGACCCGTTCGCACTCGGTCGTCTTCTTTTTCCTAGATCCCAGCCGCAGTGCCGCGGTGCCCGGCGCGCACTTCGCCGGCCTGCAGGCGGACGGCAAGGTCATTATCGTCTGCGATCGCTACAGCGCCTACAAGAAGCTCGCCCGGCTGGCCGCCAACATCCTGCTCGCCTTCTGTTGGGCTCATGTGCGAAGGGACTTCCTGGATGCCGGACGTGCCTTTTCCGAGTTGGAGGAGTGGGCGTTGGAGTGGAAGGAGCGTATCGGCACCCTCTACCACCTCAATCGACTGCGTCTCGAGCAGTGGGATCCCGAGCGCCCATTGACAGAGCAGTGCGCTGCCTTCAACCACTACCACGAGGCCTTGGAGGTAGAGTTGCAGCGCATGCATGAGGAGGCAACCCGGATCGTGGCGGAGAACGACGATGGCACGCACAGTGAGGATGTGCCGGACGCTGCCCTGTCGAAGGGCGCACGAACGAAACAGAAGAAGGTGCTCGCCAGCCTGCTCGAGCATTGGCCGGGTCTCACCCTGTTTGTCGAGCACCCGGAAGTCCCGATGGATAACAACCGGGGCGAGAGCTCAATCCGTAATCCGGTGACCGGCCGCAAAAACTACTATGGCTCGGGAAGCCTCTGGAGTGCCGCGTTAGCCGCCACACTCTTCTCTATCCTGCAGACCCTGGCGCTTTGGGGCATCAACCCCCGGCACTGGCTGAGGTGCTATCTCACGGCTTGTGCCGACAACGGCGGTCAAGCCCCCCAGAATATCGATCCGTTTCTCCCCTGGGCGATGGATGAGACGCGCCGGGCAGCGCTCGGCCGACCCTATCCCTCCCGGGCGCCTCCCGCCACACCCGCCGAGCCGACCCCCATCCACGACAGCTCTTGAGTCAGCGCTACTGTGGTCGCGACTTCCCCGCCGATGAGATCGAGCGGATCCGCCGTCTCATCGCCGAGGATCCCGCCCGTACCCGCGCCGAGCTCTCAAGGCTGACCTGCCGGGAGCTGAAGTGGTTCAAGGCCGATGGCGGATTGAAGGAGATGTCCGCCCGGGTCGCCATGTTGCGGATGCACGACGATGGGCTCATCGAGCTGCCCCCGCCGCGCGGCCCGCGACCCGATCCGCGGGTGCGTCTGAGCGCGCGCAGCGATCCAGGAGCCCCGCTCAACCAGCCCGCCCGTGCACTTACCCCCCTGACCCTGCAGCG
Organism: bacterium; assembly: GCA_024224155.1. Classification (NCBI taxonomy): domain Bacteria; species bacterium. Next base: position 599 of record JAAENP010000430.1, on the reverse strand, counting down.
CGTGCGGCAAAAATCCCAATCCAGCCTCTGGAACGAGTATATCCAGCGCTACCATTACCTCGGACACAAGCCCCTTCCCGGGGCGCAGCTACGCTATCTCGTCTACTCCGCCGAGCACCCCATCGCCGTGCTCGGCTTTGGCGCCGCCGCCTGGCAGAGTGCGCCGCGGGATCGGTACATCGGTTGGACCCACGAACAGCGCCAGCAAAATCTCCCGCTGATCATCAACAACGCCAGATTCTTAATACTGCCCTGGATCCAGTCGAAAAACCTGGCTTCCATGATCCTGGCCAAGATGGCCCGAACGCTCCCCGATCATTGGTTGGAGGTCTACGGATACCGCCCCGTTCTGCTGGAGACCTTTGTCGAGACACCCCGCTTCCAAGGCACCTGCTACAAGGCAGCCAACTGGATCTATCTGGGGCAAACCCAAGGCCGCGGAAAACTCGGCCCCGCTGGAAAACAGAGCGTTCCGATCAAGGACTTATGGGTTTACCCCCTGGATCGACGCTTCCGAGACCCGCTTACTCGTTGATTTCTCAGGGGATGGGTAGACCGAATATTTACTTTCAGAGTAACTTCTCAATAACCCCGTGCAT
>JAAENP010000429.1 GCA_024224155.1 bacterium | reverse complement strand
GTGGAACGTCTCCGGGGTCGCGGCGGTCGGCGCATCAACTACCGCCACATCATCTGGACGCTGGTCAAGAAGCCCGGAGCGTTTGCCCGCTACCGCTATCGCGAGGAGCTGTTTCCGAGCTTGATCTTTCGTCGTGGCTATGACCGCCTGCGCGAAGGCCGGGCCGAGCGTGTGGCGGATCTGGAGTACCTGCGCATTCTGCACTTGGCGGCGTCGACGATGGAGTCGGAGGTGGAAACCGCCCTGGAGCTGTTGCTCGCCGAGGCAGAGGTGCCCCTCTACGATCGCGTGCGGTCGCTGCTCGGGCAGGCGAAGCCAGAGGTCCCCGAGGTGGCGACGCCGGAGGTGGACCTGGCGATCTACGACAGCTTGCTGGAGCAGGCCGCTGAGGTGGCGTCATGACTGCGGCCGCCGGCGTCGAGATGCTGCTGCGCGAGCTGAAGCTGCCGTCGTTTGTGGCGCATTACGCCGCGCTGGCCGAGGAGGCTGAGCAGGGCGGCTGGGGGTTCCGGGACTACCTTCTGCAGCTGGCCGAGATCGAGGTCAAAGAGCGGCATGAGCGTAAGATCCTGCGCCTGCGCAAGGCCTCCCAGCTGCCAGCGGAGAAGACCCTCGATTCCCTCAAGCTCGAGCGCCTATCGGCGCGGGTACGACGTACCTTACCGACACTGTGTGAAGGTGGCTTCGTCGAACGCGCCGAGAATCTCCTCGCTTTTGGCTTACCGGGGCGTGGCAAGACGCACCTGGTGTGCGCCATCGGCCACGAGCTCGTCAACCGTGGCTACAAGGTGCTGTTCACACCGGCCTACCGACTCGTCCAACGTCTGCTCGCCGCCAAACGAGAGCTCATGCTGCCGCTGGAGATGCGCCGACTCGATCGTATCGACGCGATCATCGTCGACGACATCGGCTACATC
>JAAENP010000428.1 GCA_024224155.1 bacterium | reverse complement strand
TCGATCAGCCAGCGCTGGTCGAGCTCGAAGGCGGTCTTGAACAGATCCTTTTCGTCCGGGGTGAGGAAATCCAGGTGCTGCACCGAGCCCTCGCTGAGGGTGATCGACGACCACACCGCCTCGGTGTTCTGGCCCTTCTCCTCGAGGAGCTCGCTCAAATAGCGGTTCCGCACGTTGAACGAGCCCGACAAGGTCTTGTGGGTGTAGGAGTTGGCCGCGATCGGTTCGATGCCCGGCGAAGCGCCGCCGCAGATGATCGAGATCGAGGCGGTCGGCGCGATCGCCATTTTGTTGGAGAAGCGCTCGGCGAAGCCGAACTCCTCGGCGTCGGGGCAGGCCCCCCGTTCTTCTGCCAATCTCTGAGATGCCGTATCAGCTTCGGCGCGTATGTATTTGAAAATCCTTTTGTTCCAGACCTTCGCCATGACGCCTTCGAGCGGTACCCCGTTCTGTTGCAGGAACGAGTGGAAGCCCATAACGCCGAGGCCGACCGATCGTTCGCGCCCGGCCGAAT
>JAAENP010000427.1 GCA_024224155.1 bacterium | reverse complement strand
CCGCTGGCGTAAACGTGTCGGAGTTTTCCGAGAAGGACGAAGATGTCCTCCGGCGACAAGTTGGCGAGTCGCACGACCGGGCCACTCAAGTCCACTAGTTCCCCGTTCGCAAATGTGTTCTCGGCAAGCCGTGACTGAAGGGCCTGATAGCTATAGAGGCCGCGCCGTGTGTCGGTGAGAAACTCCGGCGTGCCGCCAAGGAGCACTCCGAGCCCTTCGGCTGATCCCTGAAGGCAATCATTGAGAACCCGCAAGATCTGCTCATAGTTCGAGTTGCGAGCGCGACCGCTCGCGAGCTTGTACAGGTTCACGAGCTCGTCCAGGCAAACGAGCAGGCCGCTGTAGCCCGCCAAGCGGACAAAGCGAGCCAAGAGCTTCAGGTGGTCGTAGACGTTCCGGTCATCGATGATGGTGCGGACGCCGAGAACCTTACGGGCATCGGTGCGGGTCGAGAACTCACCGCGCAACCAACGAATCGCGTGCGTTTGGAGTTGTGTGTCACCCATGTCGTGGCCCTGCCAGTACGCCCCGATGACGTGAGCGAAGTCGTAGCCGCCCACCATTTCGGAGAGCGACTCGAGACGTTCTTGAATCACGACAAGCGGCTCGACGCCTCGCTCTCGTGCCTCCCGAACTGCCGAGGAAGCGAACCGTTCAACCACGGCTGGGAGCGCCTTGCCGTCTGGCCGCGAGCGAGTCGCCATGTTGCGCATGAGCTCTGCATAGAGCAAGCGCGCGTGGCCACCCGTCGAAAATAGGCGACGATCGGGCGCCAAGTCGGCATGGACAGTCACTAGCTTCCGCTGAAGGCCGACGGCACGGACAAGGCTGAGAAAGAACGTCTTGCCCGAGCCAAAAGGGCCGATGATGAACCGAATCGCCGAGCCTGCGTCGGCAATTCTGTCGACATCACGCACCAGTGCTTTCAGCTCCTGGTGTCTGCCGACCTGGATATGTCGGTAGCCACGGCGCGGCACGACGCCCGCTCGAAGAGATTGGATGATCGCGTCGCGGTCTCTGGGGCGTATTGCCTCAGCTGCTCTCATGCCAGCATCTCCTTGGCGACACCTGCGTTGATTTCCATCGGCTCATCGCCCTCGATTAGAGGCTCCTCACAGAGCTCGAAGGCGGAGTCGTTCAGAAGGTCGAGTGCACCGTTCGGAAGGAGACCGAGGGAATCGGTAAGCTCCTCGTAGTCGAATCGCGACCAGGACTGCCGCTCTGCGAGCCGCCGCAGGAGGTTCGTGTGGGCCATGTCAAGTCCCTCTATAATGTCTGCCTCCGGGTCGTCGCCCGGTCCCAGCTCTGGAGTAGGCTCAAGGTCCTCATCGGCGAAGATGTTTGCAAGTGTCGCTGCGGCGCGCTCTGACTCCCTCAACTTGGTGGCGATCGCGGCAGGATCAAGTTGGAGCCTGCTGCTCACAGTTTGGAGCTCGGCTTCAGGAGGGTGTGACAGAGCGTACCCGGGTCGTTCTACCGGCCCCGCAGTCACTGGCACCGGGCCGAGATCTGTTGACGTCTGGTGATCGTGGAGCCATTGGTGCACGCTCCCGGGATCGAGGCCGAGATGGCGAAAGATTCTGGTCAGGATCTTGACCTCCGCGGGTTCAACGCGGCCGTCTGCCCAGGCAACACCGATGAGGAACTCGCCGACCGTGCGTCTTTGTGCCGGCGCGAGCTTCTCCAAGCGTTTCTTGCCTCCGAGGGTCTCGGGAGGTTGAGCCAGGAGCCAATCAAGATGGGCTCCCAGCCGCCTGGTCTCGGCTTCGTCGAGATCAAGGCCGGCTGCGAGATGGTCTCGCAAGTGCTCCCTCTCTTCGCGTGCGACTTCACCGTCCGCCGCTGAGACCATGGCCGCAAGATGCAGGAGAATCGCAGCCGCTGAGTAGTCGGGAGATGGGGCGCCGCGATCGATACCGTCCAGCGGGAAGACGACGATCTTGTCGCCTCGCGCCACCCTCCGGCCGCAGAAGCGGACGTCTGGCTCGAATCCGAACCCGGCGTGGCCCAGCAGGTGCGCGGCCTCTACGACCTCCTTCTTCAAGAGCTTGTCCCGATTGCTCTTGAACCAGTGGCCAAGGATCTCATCGGCGGGTAGAAGAGCGGTAGAGCTTTCCCCAACCTTCGCCTGGAGCGTATGCTGGAAGCGAGAAAACTCCTCTGGTGCACGCGTTTGGAGCAGCTCCGGCGGTAGCGCTGCGGCCGATACCAGAGTCCCTCGCCCATCGGGGTTCCGTCCGAGCCAGCGACTGTACGAGTCCAGAGCATCGCAGCACGCCATAGCCAGCTCATCGATTCTCCGACGAGGCCCCACGAGACTCATGACATCCGGATACGACGTATCAATCGACAGGAGGCCTGCAAACGATGCGCTGGCCGGGCGATAGTGGGGCGAGATCGTCCTCTTGCAAGCCTTGAGGCGGAGGCCAGTCCCGTGTTTCTTGCGATAGAGGATGCGAAACAGCTCCTCGAATTCCTCCGGGCATCGGCGTGCAGGCGTTCTCAGGCTGATGTTCGGATCATGCTTTGCCCATGCCAACGCCCAGGCTGGTGGCAGTGGCGAGCCATGCAAGGCCATATGACCGACGGCGACCTGGAGGGAAAGAGGAACGGCACCACGTGGCACCCCGTCGGGCAGTTCCTCTCCCGGCTGCCAGGTGCCTGATTGGATTCGCAGAAACTCGAGAAACTGCGTGGCGTAGCCGGAGAAGGAGGGGTTGCCTCCGTAGACCGACAGCAGCCGTCTGACTTCACCCACGACAATGGGAAGCTCTTCTCGAGCTGCGTCCAGCCTCTCAGCGTCGAAGAGCGCTCGGCGCTCGAGTCCGTAGAAGTAGAGAAAGACGTAACCGATATAGGCATCGGGGTCAGACCGGCCGTTCGCGAGCCACCGCAGATAGCCCGAACGACAACTAGGCGGAATCGAATCGTAGGAAGGCCAGTAGGTCATTCCCTGTCCCTGACGATCAGGATTGGCGTCGTTGCACGGCAGGCTGGGATCGATGAGCGCCGGCTCGAGCCCACCCCATTCGGATCCGCTTGGGAGGTTCTTGCCGACGTAGACGAATCCGTCACCGATAGAGCGATCACCCACTCTTGCTTCTCGGCCAGGAGGTATCCAGCAGTCCTGGCTCGTGGAGGGCTCTCCACGTACCGGCGAGCGACCGCCGATAGTAACGCTGATTTGGATTTCCGGGTCCCAGTGCGGGTCGTCGGCGACGCCTCGATTGTGCCGCCCAACGGGCTTGTCCCGCTTGGCGGCTCGGTGCACGGCGATCACGAAGATCGCGATGACAACGATGATCAGAAGAGTACCCATATAAGCTACTGCGTTCGAACCTTGTCAGATTTTGACCCAGATTCTATCGAAAGGTTGAACCTGAGCACAATCTGGCCTTCTCCTTGCCCGTTGCCGTCACCGTGCACCGTCGCACGGCGGTCGCCGAGGATCCTGCGGTTGACGTCCGTTTCCTGACTCGTGGCTTGCCCTGGCGGCGTGGCAACGAGTTCCGGGCTCAAGCTGGCCGGCGGCTGAAGCCCGAGGCCCTGGCGGTGACCGTCGGCGGCCACCCGGTCGACGAGCTGCTGCGCATGCCGGTGACGCGCATGCTCGAGGCGGTGCGCCGGCTCGACCTCACCCGGCGTGAGAAGACCATCGTCTCCAAGGTGTTGCAGGAGGTCGCCGACCGGCTGCGCTTCCTGGCCGACGTCGGCGTCGGCTACTTGACGCTCGACCGCTCCTCGGCGACGCTCTCGGGCGGCGAGAGCCAGCGCATCCGCCTGGCGACCCAGATCGGCTCCAAGCTGATGGGCGTGCTCTACGTGCTCGACGAGCCATCGATCGGGCTCCACCAGCGCGACAACGCGCGGCTCATCCGCACGCTCCAGGGCATGCGCGACCTGGGCAACTCGGTGCTGGTGGTCGAGCACGACGAGGAGACCATGCTCGCCGCCGACTGGGTGATCGACCTCGGCCCCGGGGCCGGCCTGCACGGCGGCGAGGTGGTGGCCGAAGGCGCGCCCGAGGATCTGGCGGATCCGGAGGGCTCGCTGACCTGCCAGTACCTGGCGGGGACGCTCCGGATCCCGGTCCCCGAGCGCCGCCCCGAGGAGAGCGAGCGCGTGCTGACGGGGCGCGGCGCGCGCCACAACAACCGGGAGGGCCGCGACGTCCACTTCCCCCTCGGCCGCCTGACCGTGGTCACCGGCGTCTCGGGCTCGGGCAAGTCGAGCCTG
>JAAENP010000426.1 GCA_024224155.1 bacterium | reverse complement strand
CGATGAGTCGAGCGGCCCAGGGCTCGAAAAGCGCGGGCACCAAGCCGTCATCATAGGCGTTGGCAACCGAGCTGTCCCCAAAACTGAAGTCACCGGATTCTGTCATTTGGGTTCCCCAGGCGTGCCCGAGTTGATCTTCATCTGCAGTTCCCTCCGGGAAATCTTCCCCGATTCCTGTCGGTGGACGGTCGGACTTGCAGGTATTTTACTCGCTGCGCTCTCGTCCCCCAAAGGCCAACATGAGCACGTCTATGAGCGCACTGAGGAAACCGGTCACGACCGGTTCGACAACTAGAATCCTGCCGGTCGGGGCGACAACATCCCGGCAATTGGTCAGTATCTTGATCGCCTCCTGTCAGGCCAATCGTGAACGACCCGCTTCAAGATGCAGACGTCGGCCCGAAAGGGCAGGCTCGCGAACATGTCGGCCTCGATCAGCTCGCAGCGCGCCTCCTCCTGGCTTCCACAGCCTCTGCCCCGCGGCGAAGGCCAGGATTGGGTGATCGGCCACTTGGCCGGCACGGATAGAAGGGCGTCGGGGACTACTCCCCACAGCAAAACGAAGCCCCTGAGCTCATCAAATCGAGTACCAGAAGCTTGACAAGTCAGCGCACATAGAAGAGCGTTCGCTCGCCCTGGCACTCGCCCCAGCGGGGCTCGTTCGAGATCTCGAACCGCACCTCGATGAGGCTGTAGAGCTGCTGCACCAGCTCCACGGCGAGCTCGCGCTCCTCCGAGGGCAGGGCGCCCAGCTCCAGCTCCCCCACCGCCATGGCGCCCTTCGGGAAGCGCTGCGCCAGGCTCCGGATCACCCCGCTCGACTCGGGCAGGTAGAGGCCCACCAGGTGCTCCGCAGCGAGGAACCGCTCGGCGAATTCCTGCGCGCGCTCCCGCTCGCCCTGCGACCAGGGCCCCAGGGCCAGCACCAACCTGCCCAGCGACTCCTGCGCCGGCGTCCTGGTCTCCACGGCACACCCGAGGGCGTAGCCCACCGGCAGCGTCATCATCAGCTTGAGGAAATCGCGACGCTTCCACTCCGACCGGCTCATGAAGCGTTCCTCCCTTCGAGGTGATCCGCCAGCCGGAGGGCCAGCGCGATGATCGTCAGCGTGGGGGGATTGGCCCCCATGTGCGGGAAGACCGAATTGCTCACCAGGTAGAGGTTCTCCTGCCCGAACACCTTGAGGTCCGGGTCGCACACGCCGTCGTCCGGCGAGTCGGCCATGGCCGTGGCGCCCGAGGGGTGGTAGCCCAGGCCGAATTCCGGCGGCGTGATCTCGGACATGTTCAGAGCGCCCATGGCCTCGCCGATCTCGGCCGCCACCTCGCCCATCTTCGCCGGGGCATTCCGGTCTCGATCGGTGAGCGTCAGGGTGATCCTGGCAACCGGCGATCCAAACGCGTCCAGCTGATCGGGGTCCAGGTCGAGCACGCCGTCGCCCCCGAGCTCCACCATGCCCGAGAGCGTCACCATGCGGGGGATGCTCTCGCGGAGCGCATCGAGGGAGAGCACCTCTCCCCGCGTCGCCCAGCTCGCGGCCTCCATGCCCACCGGGAACCAATCCATGGCCGGCGAGCCGAGCATCCAGAAGGTGTTCTCCTGGCGCCGGTCCGCGTGCACCCTGAAGTGCTCGGTGACCATGGTCTCGAAACCCAGCCGGCTTCCGGCATGCTGCCCGATGTCGTGGGTGACATAAGGGTGGACATGGTCGCTGAACCCCCGACCCAGCTGCCCGCCCTGGTTCCCCAGGCCGTCGCCGGCGGCGCTCTCGGCGGCCGAGAGGAGCAGGAGACGGGGTGTCTCGACCCCTCCCAGAGCCACCACGAAGCGCTCCGCCGTGACCACCAGGGGCGAGCGATCCTCCACCCGCAGCGCGTGGGCCGCCACGATCCGGTCCCCCGCAGGCGAGGTCTCCAGACGCCTCAGGCTCACGCCCGGCAAGATCGTCACGTTCTCCTGTCCCTCGATTGCCCGGATATGCACCCGGTCCGGCGAGTACCGGGCCCCCGAGGGACAGAACTTGCACGCCCGGCAAGCCAGGCACTCCGAGCGGCCGCCGTACGGCTCGGTAGGGATGGCGCGGGGCGAGGAGTGCCCGGTGATGCCCAGAGCCCCCAGCGCCGGACCGAAGATCTCGCGATCGAAGTAGGAGAACGCGTGGCCCGGCATGGGGAACGGCCCCGATCGGGCCGAGGCGTAGGGGTTGTCGTCGTTTCCGGCCACCCCGACCTCCCGTTCGGCGCTCAGCAGCCAGGGCTCGAGCTCGGCGTAGCCGATGGGCCAGTCGCGCCCGAAGCCGTACAAGGACCTCACCCTGAGATCGTCCTCGAGCGGGCGCCCCATGATGCCCTCGAAGTGCAGCGCGGTCCCCCCGATGCCGAACAACCGCTGGGCCGCCCAGTCCACGACCTGCCCATCGGGCTCGGCCGAGCCGTGCGGCGTGACCGTCCCGGCCGGCGCGTCGTCGTTGTAGTCGGCGTAGTCGCTGAGGGTCTCGACACCCCGACGCAGCAGGTCGGCGCGGTCCGCCTCCGAGTAGCTGAGGCCCTGGTCCAGCAGCACGATCCTCTTGCCGGTCGCCGCCAGCTTGGCCGCCAGCACCGAGCCCGCGGCCCCGGCCCCGGCAATGCAATAGTCTGCGCGAATCTCCTGGCTCAGGCGGTTCCCTCCTCTCAGCCGAGCACCGGACGGGTCTCCCGTCCGGCCAGGTGCACGTCCTGGTGCGCGTTGCCGGCCACCCTATCAGGAGCGCCGGGTGACGCACAGGCCTACTGCCACCGGTGTCCCGGTTTCTGCGTGGGGGCGGGGCCTGCCCCCGGCCCGGCTGATCTCCAGTCGACGACGACTCGCCAGAAAGGGGTGCGAGGGGCTCACCTCGCAGCCGGACCTGAGCGAGAAGTAGATTGTGAGAGCTCGAAGTCGGAGGTGCCTGCTGCCTTCAGCTCGCCTTCGAGATCGGCTTCGGCAGACGTTCGATACTCTCGCCTGCGCGGTACAAGTCGACCGCCTTCTGCGCATTTAGCTGGAACTCAGGCGTCGTGCCGAGCGCCGCACCGAACTTCGGAGCCATCTCGGTGGTGACGCCCTCGCGGCCGTTGACGATGCGGTTGATGACCTTGCTGTTGCAGCCAATGTGATCGGCAAGGGCCTTCTGGGTGAGGCCGAGCGGCACCAGAGACTCGTGGTGCAGGATCTCGCCGGGGTAGGTGGGTTTTCGGCAGAAGTGCTTCATCTCGGGTCCTTAGAGGATCCTGCGCCCGTCAGAGGTCTGGGCGAGAGGCCTCTGCCACGGGCCAGTCGCTGAGGGTTCCAGCGATCCCGTTTGGTCACCCTGATGGGCCCGACAACCCGCTTGGGTACCCTAACGGGAGAGATTTGGAACACCGTCTTCGCCCAACTCGAATCCTTTAACTCACTGAGGGACATGAGCTTAGCCGCCTGAGGCTTTCGCCCTGACGCGTGCTGACAACTGTCCGCATCGCCTCGGGGAGGTCCTGGACCGGACCGTTTGGAACACCCCTTCCAAACGACGCACCAAGTCCCGGAAGCTCGCTCAAGAAGCGCTCG
>JAAENP010000425.1 GCA_024224155.1 bacterium | reverse complement strand
GGCGGGCGAAGCGAGCTACCGCGCTCGCTTTGACGCGCTCGAGACGACCGTCCATCGGCTCCAGATCCTCGAGCACAACCGGGATAGTCTCGCGCGCCGCTATGAGCTCATCCTGCTCGCGGTCTTCACCGCCAGCATCGTTCTGGTGGCGGGCGGTTACGCCTGGCGCCAGAGCCGGCTGACACCGCGCCTGGCCCGGCTGCAGGAAGCGCTCACCGATCTGGCCCGCGGGCGAACCGACATCCGACTCGACGAATCGAGGCGCGACGCCATCGGCCGAATCGCATCCATGATCGAGACCACTTCGCGAGTGATGGCCACAGATCGGCAGCGCCTGGCCTCGCTGGAGAATCTGGCGGCCTGGCAAGAGGCGGCCCGCCGTCATGCCCACGAGATGCGCACCCCGCTGACCGCCGCTCGCCTCGAGCTGACCCGAGCCGATGATCTCGCCGCTCAACTCCCTTCTCCGGACGGGGTGGGTGCTGCTTTCAGCCAAGACTGCGCCGCCATCCGGCGCGCCACCGAAAGTGCCTTGCAGGAGCTCGACCGACTGGCGGCGTTTAGCCGCGCCTTCACCTCCTTCGCCCGCCTGCCTGAACCCGAGCGCAAGGCTCAGGACCTCGGTGCCCTGCTTCAGGAGTTCACCGCTACCTTCGGCTCCGCCTGGCCCAACCTCCGCCTGGATTCCTCCGCGCCCGAGGGCCTGGTAATCAGGGTCGACCGCGAGATGCTGCGGCAGGTGCTGGTCAATCTCTGCGATAACAGTTCGCTTGCCATGGGCGAGGGCGGCGGAACGGTGACGCTCTCGGTGGAGGCAGACGACGCCCACGTGCATCTGAAGGTCGCGGACAACGGTCCCGGAGTCCCGGAGGCGATTCGTTCCCGTGTCTTCGAGCCTTACACCACGACACGGACCGTTGGCGAGGGCATGGGTCTGGGGCTCGCGATCTCGAGGAAGATCCTGCTGGAACACGGCGGCGACCTGGAGCTCCTGGCCACCGGCCGCCCCGGCGCTACCTTTCGCCTGACCTTCCCGCAGGCAACCGAGGAGTCGAAATGACCGCCGTACTGATTGTCGAAGACGACCCGAAGATCCGTGCCAATCTTCTATTTCAACTGAGCGAAGAGGGTTTGGCGCCCGACGCCGTCGAGAACGCCGAAGCTGCTCTCGTCCGTCTCGAGCCACGGGACCGTGTCCTCCCCGACCTCATGCTGCTCGACGTGCGGCTACCGGGGATAAGCGGGATCGATCTGGTCAAGCACCTGGTCGAAGCCGATCGACTCCCGGCCACGATCATCATTTCGGGAGAGGCGTCTATCACCGAGACCGTCGAGGCCCTGAAGCTGGGCGTCCACGACTTTATCGAGAAGCCCTTCACCAAGGAGCGACTGGCCCGCTCGATCCGCAATACTCTGGAAAGCCGCGCACTCAAACGGGAAAGCCAGGCGCTCAAGCGGCAGGTGGCCGTGCTCGAGTCGCAGCTGGCCGGTGAGACCCGGATCCTCGGGAAGTCAGCGGCGATCGAGGAGCTGCGGCAGCAGATCGGCCGCGCCGCACCCACCGATTCCCGCGTTCTCATTCTCGGCGAAAGCGGCAGCGGCAAGGAGCTCGTGGCTGAGGCCCTGTATCGCGAAAGTCAGCGCGGCAACGAGCCATTCGTCAAGATCAACTGTGCCGCCATTCCCGCCCAGCTCATCGAGGATGAGCTCTTCGGACACGCCAAAGGGGCCTTTACCGACGCTCGAGCCGATAAACCCGGCCTGTTCGAGGAGGCTGATGGCGGCACTCTGTTTCTCGACGAGATCGGTGACATGGAGTACGAGCTGCAGTCCCGCCTTCTGCGCGTGCTCGAGGACGGTAGGGTGCGGCGTGTGGGTGAGACGCGCGATCGACCCGTAGACGTTAGGGTGATCGCCGCCACGCATACCGACCTGGAGACGGCGGTTCGAGAGAAGCGGTTCCGGGAGGATCTCTACTTCCGTCTCGCCCATCTGCCAATTCGGGTGCCGCCGCTGCGCGAGCACAAGCAGGACATCCGGCTGCTCTTCGAGCACTTCGTGAGCCGCTTCTGCCAGCGGCAACGCCGTCGCGCGCCGTCGATCGAGGACGAGATCTTCGAGGTCCTCGAGAGCTACTCCTGGCCCGGCAACGTCCGCGAGCTCTCCAGCCTGGCCGAGCGCCTGGTCGTTTTCGGTGGCGATCCCATCACCCCCCACCAGCTCCCTGGTCACCTAGCCGAGGGCGGCAAGCCATCGGCCGCCGAGCTCTTCCGCCTCGACGCCGGATTCACGGTTCTCCCCCTCAAGGAGTTCAAGACACTGTGCGAGAAGGAGTACATCGAGCGTGTCCTGCAGCGCACCGGCTGGAACGTCGCCGCCGCGGCTCGCCTCCTCGACATCCAGCGCACCTACCTGCACCAAAAGCTCGCCGCCCTCGGCAGCCAGCGCCCGGGAAGCAGCACGGACTCCCCTTGATGCAGTGATTCGGGTTAGGTAGCCCACTCTGTTCCTACTTGGAACCAGATCAGCCAGTGGTTGCGGGAGTTGACGACTCTCCAGCAGGCCAATAAGGCTGCTGCAACCGTCTAGATCGCCAGCCTGTTGCCTTCAGTCAATCTCAGCGGGTATGGTGCCCACGAATCGAGCCCAGGATGACCGAGCCCGAGACCTCCTCGACACCCGCTGACGGCGACGAGCCCCTGCTTGTCGAGGCGCCGGCCGGCGACTCTCCGGCACGCGTCCGTCTCTTCAATCGCGATTTCGTCCTCCTGTGGCAAGGCCAGCTGGTCAGCCGAATGGGCAGCCAGACGCTGACCATCGCCATGATGTTCTGGACGATGGAGGCTACCGGCTCGGCCAGCCTGATGGGGGCCATGATGATGTTGGGCACTCTGCCCGCGGTGGCCTTGGGGCCCCTGGCCGGGACCCTGGCCGACCGCGTGTCCCGCAAGTGGATTCTAGTCTTCTGCGACGCCGGAAGCGGGCTGGTACTCGTGGGCCTCGCGATCCCATTCTTCCTGGCGGACACGCCTCAGCAGGTTCTGATCTGGTGCCTCCTGGGCATGGTGCTTCTGGTGGGCATACTCCAGGCCTTCTTCCTGCCAGCTTCGACCGCTCTCATCCCAGACCTGGTGCCCACGGAAAAGCTTACCTCCGCTAACGGCCTCGACCAGGGCTCGCTCCAGCTCTCGACTCTCGTCGGCCAGAGCGTCGGAGGGGTCCTCTACAAGCTGCTCGGCGCGCCAGTGCTCTTCGTGATCGACGGCCTGTCGTATCTCTTCTCGGCGGTGAGCGAGAGTTTCATTCGCGTCAAGCCTCAGGCCGAACCAGAGGAACTGGGAGCTTCGGCTCGATCGGCGTACAGGAAGGACCTGATCGAAGGGTTGCGCTATGTCTGGGACGACCGCGGCATGCGCAACTTCCTCCTCCTCGCCGCCGTCGTGAACTTCTTCGCCATGCCAATCCTGGTGTTGCTGCCCTTCCTGGTCAGCGACCACCTGGGCAAGGGAGCCGAGTGGTACGGCTTCCTGCTCGCAGGGTTCGGAGGTGGCGCCCTCGTAGGCTACGCGGCGGCCGGTGGCCTCAAGCTCTCCGCCGCAAATCGCTCCGCGGTCCTTCTCTCCGTGCTCGTCGTTCAGAGCTGCCTCCTGGCGGGCCTCGGGTTCGTCTACCGTCCGGGACTGGCCCTCGTCATGATGATCAGCGTCGGGGCGCTCAACGGGTTCTTCAACATCATTCTCACCACTGCGTTCCAGATGGGCTCCGACGAGAGTCTGCGCGGTCGGGTGATGGGCGTCGTCATGACGGTGGCCATGGCGATCGCGCCCCTCGGTATGGCGCTCGGGGGTATCCTCGGCGACTTGACCGACAAGAACCTGCCGCTGATCTTCGGCCTCTGCGGCGCTCTGATCGTGGTCGCGACGCTTCTGCTGGGCTTGCCCCGGCCGGTGCGGGAGTTCCTGTCGTTTTCTGCCACTGCCGAGGACTGACGCCACCGAGCCCGTCTTACACGGAGTCAGCCGCTACAAAGTCAAAGAGATCGAGCTGGAAAAAGATGGTAGCGCGTACGGGATTCGCTACTAAGGTGAGGACGGCTAAGCCGTCCGAGCCGCGTCCGAGATCACGGGAGTTGCCGAAGACCGAGTGAAACGAGGGGTTTGGTAGACCGTACGTTATTCGAACCCCGGATGCGAACGGCCCGCCTCGCCGGCTCAGCCTCGGCGGCCGGAACGAGCCCACGCGCCTCCTGATAGGCTGAACCGGGAAGCGTCACGTTCGGCGGAGCCGATGAAACGTCTTCTTCTCAGCATCCCGTTGCTCCTTCTGACCGCTGGAGGCGCGATGGCGCAGGCGACCGACTACGAGCGCCAGCGTCGTCAGTTGCTGGAAGAGGTGCGGGCCGATGTCCAGACCACGCGCCGCGAGCTGCGCAAAGACGCCCTCGATCCGAAGGTCCTCGAGGCGCTGGGCCGAGTGCCGCGCCATGAGTTCGTGAGCGAGTCGCTGCGGCAATACGCCTATCTGAACCGGCCGCTGCCGATCGGACACGGTCAAACGATCTCGCAGCCCTACATTGTCGCCATCATGACCGACCTGCTCCGGACCGACCCAGAGGATGAGATCCTCGAGGTCGGCACCGGCTCGGGTTATCAAGCCGCGGTCCTGGCCGAGATGGTCAAGAAGGTCTATTCGATCGAGATCATCCCGGAGCTTGGCGAGAGCGCCCGCGAGCGGCTCGGGCGGCTCGGCTACAAGAACATCGAAACCCGAATCGGTGACGGCTACTACGGCTGGAAGGACCATGCTCCCTTCGACGCCATCATCGTCACAGCGGCGGGCGGGCACGTTCCGCCGCCGCTACTCGAGCAGCTCAAGCCCGGCGGCCGCATGCTGATACCGGTCGGCAGCCCCTTCTGGGTCCAGCACCTCATGGAGATCACCAAGAGCGCCGATGGCGAGATTCGGAGCCGCCGCGTGCTGCCCGTCTCGTTCGTCCCCCTCACCGGCGACCACTAGATGCCGCTCCGCGTCGCGATCGGCCTCCTGTCCGGTGCGGCCATCGCCTATCAACTGCTTCTGATGAGGCTGTTCTCGATCACGCAATGGCATCACTTCGCATACATGGTGATCAGTCTTGCGCTGCTCGGTTACGGTGCGAGCGGCGCCCTGCTCACCCTTTTTCGGCAACCGCTTCTGAAGCGGTTCGACTTCGCGTTCTTCTGGCTCGCGGTCCTTTTCGGGCTATCAACTGTGCTCTGCTTCGCCGGGGCCCAACGGCTTCGACTCAACCCGTTCGAAGTGATGTGGGACCCGCGCCAGCTCGGCATCCTCACCGCGGTCTATCTGCTTCTGGCGGTGCCCTTCGTGTGCGCCGGTGGTGCCGTCGGTCTGGCCCTCGCGCGCTTTGGCGACTCGATTCACCGCATCTATCGTGCCGACCTGGTCGGAGCGGCCGGTGGCAGCGGCGCGTTGATCGGTTCTCTCTACCTGTTCCGGCCCGCGGACTGCCTGCGACTGGTGGCATTCGTGGCCGGCCTGGCGGCCGTGGTGTCGCTGTTCGATCGGGCTGGCCGCGGTGACGCCGTCGGACGGCGGCTGGGCGCTCGCCGGGCGATGACCGCTTTCGGCTGCGCCGCGGCCATCGCTCTACCTTTTCTGTGGCCACCTTCCTGGCTCACTCCGCGCATGTCGGAGTACAAGGCGTTGGCCAAGACCCTCGAGGTGCCCGGTACCGAGATCCTTGCCGAGCGCTCGAGCCCGCTCGGCAGCCTCGCCGCGGTGCAATCTGGGAGGATTCCCTTTCGCATCGCCCCGGGCCTGAGCTTCAACTTCGTCGGCGAGATTCCCGAGCAGAGGGTCATCTTCCAGGATGGCGAGGTCGCCACGGTGGTCGATGCCGGCAACTCGGGCTCCGATCCAGCGGCCGAGAGCCCCGCCTATCTCGATTCTCTGCCCGCTGCCCTCCCCTACTACCTACCCCGACCCCAGAGTGATGAGCTGCGTGTGGCGATGCTCGGTGGCAGCGCGCTGGCACTGGCGCTCAGCCACGGCGCGAGCGAGGTCCACGTGGTCGAGGTCAATCCGCAGATCTCGGAGATCGTGAGCGAGGAACTCGCCGACTTCTCGAGCCGGCTCTACGGCGATCCCAGAGTTCACACCTACTCGGTCGACGCGCGAGGGTTCTTTGCGCGGTCGAGCCGCTTCGACCTGATCACACTGGACGTGGGCGGCGCGCGCGGCATCGGCGCCGCCGGTTCGCTCAGGGAGACCTATGCTTACACCCTCGAGGCTTTCGAGCTGTTTCTGGAAAGCCTCTTCGAACACGGCATTCTGGCCCTGGGTGGCGAGCTCTCCTCGCCGCCTCGCTCCAGCCTGAAGCTCCTGGCCACGGCGGCCGAAGCGCTCCGGCGACTGGATCTGGATCCCCCCCGACACGTGATCGCCATCCGCAGCTGGAACCGCTTCCTGATCCTGGTCAAGCCCTCGGAGATCACTCGCAACGAGATCGCGACGGCGCGCGCGTTCTGCGAAAACCGCGGCTTCGATCTGGCCTACTTTCCCGAAATGGACGAGTCACAGGCCAACCGCTTTCACATTCTGGAGGAGCCGGAGATCTTTCGCGGTGCGCAAGCGCTGCTCGGCCCGGTCTGGAAGAGGTTCCTGAGTAGCTACAAGTTCCGGATCGCCCCGGCTACCGACGATCGACCCTACTTCTTTCACTTCTTCCGCTGGGCGACGCTCGCCGAGCTCATCAAGCTCAGGACAAGAGGCGGGGCGGCGTTGATGGATCTCGGCTACATCTTGCTTCTGACCGCGTTGCCCCAGGCGGCGGTCGCCGGTCTCCTGGTGATCCTGCTTCCGCTCCGTATCGCGTACTCGAGCACGCTCGGCGCCGGCCGCGTGGGTCTCTACTTTCTCTACCTCGGGTTGGCGTTCCTATTCCTCGAGATCGCCTTCATCCAGCGTCTGACCCTGTTCCTCGCCCATCCGTTGAGCGCGGCGGCGGTGGTACTGGCCGGCTTTCTGTTCTTTGCCGGTCTCGGCAGCGGCGCGTCCCGGCGACTGGACCGGCTGCGCCTGCCCGGGACGCGCGAACCGCTGCACACGGTCCTGGGTGCCATCGTGGTTCTGGCTCTCGTGTATCTCCTGTTCTTGCCCGCCGTGCTGGCCCGCGGCATCGCCTGGCCGGTACCCGCCAAGGTCGCGCTGGCGCTTTTCGTGATCGCACCGCTGGCGTTCCTGCTCGGCATGCCGTTCCCGCTGGGACTGAGGAACGTGGCGAAGACGCGCGAAGAGCTCGTGCCCTGGGCCTGGGGCGTCAACGGTTGGGCCTCGGTGCTCTCGGCCGTACTGGCGACCCTACTCGCCGTTCATTTCGGATTCAGCTTCGTGGTGGCGGCCGCCTGTGGCCTGTACCTGCTCGCGGCGCGGGTCGCGCCGCGCTGAATCGTTCCGGCGAGACCGAAAGGGGTTCGTCTGTCAGGCGACGGCGGCAGGTACCGTGAAATCACCCAGTTTGGGCTGCACCAGGCGCTCGAAGTCAGCGTACGCCATCCGAATCAGCTCGGCATGAGTGCCCGCATTGAAGGCGATCTGCTCGTCCTCCGCCAAGCTACGGTCGACGAACACCGGCAACCCGTACAGGTTCCCAAAGGGCGGCATGGCTCCGGTGTCGCATTCCGGAAAGAGCTGCTTGAAATCACTTTCGCTCGCCAGCTCGACGCGTTCCGCGCTCGAGATCTCCCGCAAGCGCTCCAGCTCGACTCGGGCGGGAGCGGGCAACACGGCCATCGCCATCTTGCCGTCGAGCAGGATCATGACTGTCTTGGCGAGCTCCCTTCCCGGTATGTGAGCCGACGCTGCGATCTCTTGCGCGGTAAACGCGGTGGAATGAGAGATCGCAACGTACTTGACCTCCTCCCGGTCCAAGAGCTCCTTGAGCTTTGCTACTGGCATCGGGCACCTCGCTTTCGGTCTTATTTGAACATACGCCCGCGACCGTTCGGGCCGCACCACCCATGCGGGTGGTCCGCTGGATAGTATGGATTCAATATGCGTCTCGGTATCGCGGACCTGGGCTCGAACACGGCTCGACTCGTCGTGTTCGCCTACGAGGCCGGTCGCTGGTTTCAGATCAGCGATGGCATTCGCGAGCCGATTCGCCTGGGTGAGGGCTTGTGGAAGACCGGCCGGTTGAGCGATGCCGCGATCGACCGCGCCGGCGCGGCGCTCGAGCTCTTCTTCGACTACGCCCGAGCGACCTCACTCGACCGCCTCGAGATTCTCGGCACCAGCGCAATCCGCGAGGCCTCGAACGGCGAAACTCTCATGGGCCGGGTCGAAGAGCTTGGGTACCAGCTCGACGTGATCACCGGCGAGCAGGAGGCGGCCTTGAGTGTCGCCGCGGTCGCCAACGGCTTCGCGTTCGAGGATGCCTGGGTTATGGACCTCGGCGGCGGCAGCTCCCAGATCTCGCTGATGAAAAGCCGCCGCTACGAGTTCGGCACGGCTCACCCCCTGGGGACGGTTCGTCTAACAGAGACTTTCCTCGACAGCGACCCACCCTCGAAGGGAGAGATCCGGGCGCTCGAGAACCGGGTCGCCGAAGTGCTCGGCGACGTCGCGAAGACGCTCGATGGAACGGCACCGCTGGTAGCGATCGGCGGCACGGTGCGGAATCTAGCGCGGATCGCGCAAAAGTCGGGCGGTTATCCACTGCCGATGCTGCACGGCTACCGTCTGACGCACGAGGCGCTCGAGGACGTCACCGAGCGGCTGCTCGAGACCCCCGTGGAGGAGCGGCGGCGGCTGTCCGGCATCAACCCGGACCGCGCGGATATCATCGTCGCCGGCGCGCTCGTCTATCGCTGGCTGGTCCGTCGCTCGGGACTCGACCACATTCTGATCTCCGGGCACGGCGTACGCGAAGGCGCCTTCTATCGGCACTTCCTTCCGGAGCCCCACCTGCTCGAAAATGTCCGGCGATTCAGTGTGCTCAACCGAGCGAGCCGCTACTCACTGCCTCCCGGACACGTCGATCACGTGCGCTTCCTGGCGCGGCGACTGTTCAAACAGCTGGCTCCGCTGCACCGGCTTTCCGATGTCGACCGCGAGCTTCTCGACGCCGCCGCCACCCTGCACGATATCGGCACTACCCTCGACTACTACCGCCATCACAAACACGGCGCTTATCTGATCAACATCTCTCCGCTCAACGGATTCAGCCATCGCGAGATGGCCATGATCAGCTCACTGGTCCGCTTTCACCGCCGCGGCGCTCCCAAGTTCGGCGAATACGCCGCCCTGATGGGGCCCGACGACGATAAGCGGCTGCTGCAGCTCGCGACCTGCCTGCGTCTCGCCGAGAGCCTCGAGCGCGCGCGGGCGGCTCGCATCCGGGACCTCGAGGTCGAGATCGAGCCCGAGGGCGTCCAGATCCGGCTCGAGGCCGACGAGACACCGACCATCGAGCTCTGGGAAGCGCGGAAGGACACCGAGCTCTTTCAGCAAGCTTTCGGCCGCGAGCTGATGCTCGAAGCGAATCCGCGCCTGGCCGAATCCGATTAGCCGAGCTTCCCCAGACTCTCCAGAGCCCGCTCGAGCTCGAGGCGAAAGCCACCGAGCAGATCCGGGACGCTGTCTCGAATCTCGTCTCGGAGTCGGCCTTGCCGGCCTCGCGCCACGGCGACAAGCCAATCGGCCGCAGCCCCGAGTTCGGCATCCGAGCTCGACGCCCCGCTCAGGCGAGTGAACCACTCCTGATGAACGACCAGATCCTGATACACCCCGAGCTTGTCCTGCAACTTCTTCAAAGCGGCAATGAAGCTCTCGATCTCACCACCCGCGGACAGCGAGCGCGAAAACTCGAGCGCATAGCGCAGCTTCTTGAAGCGAATCCGCATTCGGTGAATCACTTTGTCGGGCTTCTTTCCGTCCAGCTTCTCGGCTTGCTTGAAGGCCTTGGACGCGGCCTTCATAATGGCCGCCGCGGCGAGCTCATCGATGACCAGCTCATCGGCCGTTGCAGACGGCACGCCCAGAAGAGACACGTCCCTGCGCCAGCTCTCGAGCGAGCGCTGGTAGGTCTTCCCTGTGAGCCACCGACCGATCGCGGCGTACTCGCGGGCGGCCTGCTGCTCCAGCTTCCGTTGCAGGGAGACGAGCCCGGCGCTGTGATCATCGGGGAGATCCTCCGCATAGCCGGGTAACTCGAGGAGAAGAACGTCGAGATCACGGGCGACGTTGGTGCGCCGGCCCAGATCCGAGAAGAAACGACGCCCCCTCCTCGACATCACCGGTGGCAGAACTGAGCCGAACAGCGATAGGGCCGAGCGCGTTCGGCGCACGGCCACACGGTAGTCGTGAAGAAACTCCGCGTCGACACGGCCGACGACGCCGGCCTGGTTGTCGACCATGATCTTCAAGAGGGTCTCGAAAATGACCGACACCGCGCGAGGAGCGGGCATAGAAGCCTCGATCGCGTAGCTGAAGCGCGGCGCAGGAGTGCTCGTGGACACGGACCTCTGATTGTTGCTCTGCACGGCGACGGCCGGTTCTTTCCCGCTTCAGGGAGATGCTATCGACCACCGGCGCTCATCACCAGATAGGCGCCGGTTGCGTAAGCGACCAGCCACCAGACGTAGGCGATGCGCGAATAGTTGTGAAGCCACCCCGGCACCAGCTCGTCGCCGTTCGCCGAGCGATGACGCCAAGCCAGTGAGGTCTCTACCAACATCGCGGCCAGTGAGGAGAACCCGAGAAACGCGTGCGCGGTGAATATGCCGCGGCTCGAGCCCGTGATCATACAGACCGTGGCTGTGACGTCGAGAACGACACCGAGCCGAAGCCAGTTCAGGGTCGAGCGGCGGACTCGGTGGCTCCTCTGCTCCGAGAGGATACCCACGGTGTAGCTGACCAGGGCCAGATTGACGATGATGATGCCGGCGATGAGGACTGGGGGCATAGAGAGATGTAACTCCGTTCAATTCGGTCTGCACGAAAGGCGCCGAGATTCTACGACGGAATCGCACCGGCGTGCAGCCGCCCCGAGACCGCGCGGGCCCGGTTCCGGCGCCTACTCAGTCCGACCGGCTGTCTCGGGTAATGCGGCCGTCGTGAAGCTCGATCTGACGTTCGGTGCGCTTGGCCAGAGCTTGATCGTGGGTGATCACGACCATGGTATGCCCCTGCCGCCAGAGCTCCTCGAACAGCGTCATGATGTCGCCTCCCGAGCTCGAGTCGAGATTCCCGGTCGGCTCGTCGGCGAGCAGCAAGGCCGGGCGCATGGCCAGCGCTCGAGCGATCGCCACGCGCTGCATCTCGCCGCCGGAGAGCTCGGTCGGCTTGTGATCGCCGCGGTCGGCCAAGCCGACCTTCTCCAGCAGTTCCTCGACCCGCTGGCGCCGCTTCTTCTTCCCCACCCGGCCAAACAGGAGAGGCATCTCGACATTCTCGAAGGTCGAAATCTGGGGGATGAGGTTGAAGTTCTGGAACACGAAGCCGATTCGGCGGTTGCGGACGTCGGCCAGCTCGGCCCGGGTCATGCCGGAGACCGGCTCGCCGCGCAGCTCATAGGTTCCAGCCGTGGGCGTGTCCAGGCAACCGATGAGATTCATCAAGGTCGACTTGCCCGAGCCGGACGGACCGACGACCGAGAGGAACTCGCCGTCTCCGACGTCGAGGTCGACGTCGCGCAGGGCCTCGACCTTGATCTTGCCGGTGTCGTAGACCTTGCCGATCCCACTCATGTGAATGAGGGATCCGTTTGAGCGCTCACTCATAGCGCAGGGTCTCCGCGGGATCGACCAGCGAAGCGCGCCGGGCCGGGAAGTAGGCCGCCACCAGCCCGATCAGGCCGAGTATCGCGGCGGTGGCGATCGCGATCGGAAGCGACAGCGTGGGCTTGCCGAGGAACTCGATCGCTTCGTTATCGCCGGTCGGCAGCATCTCCAGCACCGTGACCAGGCCGGTGGCCATGATCAGTCCCAGGACGCCCCCGAGCAGCGTGTAGGTGAGGCCCTCGAGCACCAGCGGTCCCGTGACCCACCGGCTCCGGGCTCCGAGAGCCATCTTGACCCCTATCTCCTTGGTGCGCTCCTTCACCACCGCGTACATGATGTTGGCGACGCCGATGCCGCCCACAAACAGGGTCAGCGCACCGATGATCCCCAAGAAGAGTTGGATACCGAGGAGCATGTTGCCCATGATGGCCGCGCCTTCGACCGTGTCCCAGGTGGGAAGTGCGCGCTCGTCCTCGGGATCGAAGCCGTACTTGGCGCCCAGGACTTCGCGCACTCCGCGTAGGACGGTGGGCATGCTCTCGGCCCGGTCGGCCTGAACCACCAGGTTGGTCAGGCGCTCGCGCCCCCACTGGGCCTTGAAGGTCGTGATCGGCACCACCGCGTGGTCCTCGTCGGGGCTGCCGTAGCTTCCCATCTGGAGCTTCTCCTCCAAAACCCCGACCACGGTGTAAGGAGTGTTGTCTACAAGCAGCGTCCGGCCAACCGGGTCTTCCTCTCCGTAGAGATCTTCGGCCAGGGTCCAGCCGAGGAAGATCACACGGCGACGAAGCTTGTCGTCCAGAATGTTCAGGAAGCGCCCACCGGATGCCGCGATGTGGTTTCTCATCTCGCCGTAGGCCAGGCTGACGCCGGTTACCCGGCCGTTGATCGTCTTGCGCCCGTTGGTCAGCGGCGCGCGATAGTTGGTCATCTCACCGGTGACCGCGCTGACGTTCTCGACCCGGGCGGCGACCAATTCGACGTCCTCCAGGCGCGGCCGGATCGGCCGGCCCGCCGGCATGCCTTCCCAGGGCAGAGTGGTCTCGCCGGGCCACATAATAGCGAGGTTTCGGCCCAGACCCGCCTGGGCCAGGGTGAGCTGTCGTTTCATCCCCTCACCGAAGGCGAGTAGAAGCACCAGCGAAAGAGAGCCCCAGGCGATGGCGGCTATGGTCAGAAAAGCGCGCTTCTTCTGGACCCGAGACGAGCGCAGAAAGAGCTGAAAGATGAGCCAGGGTCTGAGCATCGGTCTACGTCTTCATCGCCACCACTGGGTCGAGCTCTGCGGCGGTACGAGCCGGAAAGTAACCGGCGATCAAGCCGATGGCTCCGAGCAGAGCCACCGTGCCGAGGGCGAGGGCGGGTGTCAGATTGGGATCGCCGACGTACTCGGTGACGCCGAAGGCCGGAAAGAGCGAGCATAGCCCTTGTGTGATCGCGAGCCCGATGCCACCGCCGACGGCGGTGATCATCAAGGTTTCGAGCAGAAACTGTCCGAGGACGCCCTGGGGCCGTGCGCCGAGCGCCATCTTGATACCGATCTCGCGGGTCCTCTCTTCGACGGCGACGTTCATGATGTTGGACACGCCGATTCCGCCGACAACCAGGGTCAGCGAACCGACGATGCCGAGAAAGAGCCGGAACGCCAGCATGAAGGTGTCCAGGAACTTGGCCATGTCCGACGTGTCCCAGACGGCGAGGGCTTCTTTGTCCTCGGGATCGAACCGATGCTCTGCGGCGACGACTCGCAAGACCTCATTGGTCGCCTGTTCGGTGCGGGTTACATCCCTGGCCGTGAAGACGAAGTTGTTCATGTACTTCTGACCGGTCAGCGCTCGCATCGTCGTCGCCGGAATCACCGCCATGTCTTTGTCCCGGAAGCGATACGAGGAGTCCTGGGTCTTCTTCTTGAGCACGCCAATCACGGTAAAGGGAGAACCGTGCAAACGCAGCGTCTGGCCCACCGGATCCCCGGTTCCGAAGAGCTGCTCGGCAAGATCGTTTCCCAGGAACATCACCCGGCGCTTGTCGCGCATGTCCAAGGGATCGATAAAGCGGCCGCCGGCCTGCGGGATCATGTTGCGCAGCTCACTGAAGATCGGGTGGGCGCCGACGGTATCGACGGCCAGGGTCCTGGTTCCGAGCTGCAGCTTCAAGGTCCGGGCGTACTCGCTCGAGATCCAGCCCAGCTCCTGCGTGCCGGCGCGAATGAGCTCGATGTCGCTTTCGTCCAAGCGAATCGGCCGACCCTTTCCGAGCCCCTCGAAAGGCATCGAAGTCAGTGACGGCCACGCGATGACGATGCCGTTGCCGAGACCGGCGGAGTTCTTCTTGAGCTGATGGTGGAAGCCGTCGCCGAAAGCCAGGAGCAGGCTCACCGCGGCCGTTCCCCAGACGATCCCGAGCGTCGTCAGCAGCGTGCGCAGACGCTGAGCGCGAAGATCCCGAAAAAGCTGCTTGAGAAGATTGCGGAAACGATCCATGCCCGCATCGCCTAACCGAAGATATCCCTGGGAGGTCTCTGAATGACCTCGGCGCCCTCGTCGAGGCCGGACACGATCTCAATGTTGAGTCCATCCGAGAGACCGGTTTCGATCTCGACCTTTTGCGGCTCGGCCTCCGGACTTTCCCCGGGAAGCTCGACGAAGGTCTTGGCCCCGTCCTCCTCGAAGAGCACCAAGCGTTCGGGGATGAGCAGGATGTCCTCCTTCTCGCGAATGATCAAATCCGCATTGGCCGAGTATCCGGCGCGCAGCGTGACCTCGTCGGCGGGGTCGAGCTCGATCTCGACGTCGAACAGCCGGGCGCCTTCTTCCTCCTTGGCCTGAGGAGCGATCTTCGACAGCCGTCCGGTGACCTCGACTCCGGGCAGTGCTCCGATCTTGAGCCGAGCCGTGACCCCGTGATCGAGCTTGCCAACGTCGATCTCGTCAACCGTACCGCGAAAGATCAAGTCTCCCATGTCAGCGATAGTGGCGAGTTCGGTTCCCTCCTGAAAAGAGGTCAACGGCACCACCGGATCTCCCGGATCCACCGCGCGCGCCAGCACGATACCGGCCGCCGGGGCTCGAATGACCGATTCCATCGAGCGACCGCGACCGGCGATTCGGCCCTTGCGGATCAACTCGAGATTGTCCTGGGCACTGGCTAGTTCGATCCCGGCCAACTCGACCGCCTCACGCTTGGTATCGAGGTCGTCGGCCGGAGTGATGCCTTCGCGCGCCAGCTCCTCGGCCCGTTTCCACGCCGCTTCGGCCCGAGTATGGGCCGAGCGCGCCGAGTCCAAACGCCGCTGGGCTTCGACCAGCTCACTGGGCGTGGGATCGGGAACGATCTCGAACAGAGCATCGCCGGCGGCGACCCGGTCGCCGACCTCCACGGCGCAGCGTTTGACGATCCCCGAGATCTTGGATTTCACCTTGAACTCGAGCCGCGGCTCGATCTGACCGATAGCGACGGCCTTCTCGACGATCACCCCGCGCTCCACCGCGATCAGCTTGAATTCCTCGTCGCCCGTGTTTCGGCCCTTGAACCAGGCGTAGCCCGCGCCACCCAGGCCGGCAACGAGAATGAGGATCAGGAGGATTTTCAGAATGCGCCCCACGGGATGCCTCGCTTTCGGAGTGTTCCTGAGCCGACCGCGCCTTTACCGGGTAAACGGCCCTCTCCCTCTCTGTACGCCGCTACTATTATCGTTGTTTCGGGACTTCGATTCTCTACCCGTAAGAATCGACCGTCTGCGTCTAGTGTGGTGTCCCCGATGCTCGCAGCCGCAACGCCACCAGCGTCAAGTCGTCATCAGCCGGCCTGCCGTTGGCCCAGCCCGCGGCCGCGCTCGACAGGTACTCGATCAGCTCCTGCGGAGCGAGCGGGCCGGCATCGCGCAGGGCGGCCCCGACGCGCTCGTATCCGAACACCTCGCCGTCCGGATCGACGGTCTCGGGAAGGCCGTCACTCATCATGAGTACCGTGTCGCCCGGCTCGAGCTCGGCCGAAGCCGATGAATAGGGAAAATCCGAAAAGCTACCGAGAGGGGCGCCGTTGAGCTCGAGCTCCTCGACGCGGCCGGAAGCGGCCCTCAGAATCAGTGTCGGCGGCATGCCCGCACCGGCAATCTCCAACTGTCTGCCACGCACTTTTGCCAGTGCCAGCGCCATGAACAGATTGTGCAGATTCAATCGCTTGATCACCCGGGTCGACTTCTCGAGCACCCGCAGGCTGTCGGGCTCCGACGCCAGAGCGTTGAACAGCACCTTGGTCGCCGTGACCATCGTTCCCGCTCTCGTGCCGTGTCCGGTGGCGTCGCCGATGGCGATCGTGAGTGTGCCGTCTGGCGCCACGTCGAAATCGTAGTAGTCGCCGCCGACCTCGGTCGCCGTGTTCATATAGGCGGCGATCTCGAAATCGGGATGCTCCGGTAAAGACTCCGGCAGCATCGAAAGCTGCAGATCTCGCGCGTCTTCGAGCTCGCGAGTCTGACGGTCGTTCTCGGCCTGGAGCACTAGCGCTTGCGCCTCGGCGGCCTTTACTCTGAGCTCCGCGGCCTCGGCCTGGAGCCGCGCTTCCTGTTCCTTGACCCGGGCGCGCTCGCGGGTGAGCAGACGAGAGCGCTGGAGTCGGTCGCCCGAAAAAAGACCGGCCACCAGGAGCAGCGCGTAACCGGTCCAAGCCCACCATGTCCGCCACCAGGGAGGCCGGATGATCACCGATATCGAGGCGCCGTCTTCGTTCCACACGCCGTCGCTGTTGGCCGCCTGGACCCGGAAAACATAGCGGCCCGGAGGCAAGTTGGAGTACGACGCGTGAGGGTGCTCGGTCTCGAACCAGGACTTGTCCAGCGGCTCCAGGCGGTAGGCATAGCGGTTGCCTCTCGGCCGGCTGTGGTGAATGGCCGCGAAACCGAAGGAGATCGCGTTCTCGTCGTGCGCCAGCTCGATCTCTTCGGCTACCGAGACGTGCTGCGCCAGCGGCGCGCCTTCCCCGGCCTCGACCGGTTGGTTGAAGAGCTTGAAATACGTCAGAGCGACCTGCGGTGGATGGGGATTGTCCCAGACCTGTTCGGGATGGAATGCGTTGACGCCGTTGTCGCCGCCGAAGAACATCTCGCCCGTACGAGTCAACAGCGCGCCGCCGTTGAAGCGCCGCGCCTGGAGACCGTCGGCCACCCCGTAGTTTCGGAACACCCCGGTATCCGCGTCGTAGCGGGACAGGCCGTTGCCGGTGGCGAGCCAGAGCCTGCCTTGGTTGTCCTCGAGAATGTTGTAGACGGAATCGTGTGCCAAGCCGTGAGCTTCGGTGATTGGCCGGCTGGTGCCCGCGGTCCGGTCGAAGAGATGCAACCCGCCGTTGAACGTGCCGACCCAGAAACGCCCCGAGCGGTCCTCGTGCATCGACTGGATGATGTCCAGCCCGGTCAGCGGCTCGAGGTAGTTGGTAGAAGTACCGCTCGCGAGATCGAAGCGAGCGAGGCCGCCGTCACAGGCGGTCCAGATCGTTCCGGATCGGTCCTCGTAAATCGACGAAACCGCGTTGTGACCGAGGCTATCGGGATCGCCGGGATCGTGGTCCCAGGCTTGAAACCTCCCGCTCGCCCGGTCCATCAGGTTGAGACCGCCCGCGAGCGTGCCCACCCAGAAACGACCGCTACTGTCTTCGAGCATGGACAAAACGGAATTGTCGCTGAGACTCGAGGGGTCGTCCGGATCGTGACGGTAGTGGGTGAAGGTGCCGCCGTCGGGGTTGAACCGATCGAGACCCTTGGGGGTTCCTACCCAAAGAGTACCGGTGGAATCCTCCAGGACAGACGAGACGCCGTCGGAGCTGAGCGACGTGGGATCGTCTGGATCGTGCCGAAAGTGGTTGAAGGTATCGGTGCGCGGATTGAAGCGATTGAGTCCACCACCGTGGGTTCCGATCCAGACATTGCCGGCGCGATCCTCGGCCATGGCGGTGACCCGGTCGGCGCTCAGACTGTTGGCGTCGTTGGGATCGTGCTTGTAGTGCGGGAAACGGGCGGCGAATCGATCGAGCTTGTTCAATCCTCCGCCCCAGGTCGCGACCCACAGGATCTCGGTCCGGTCCACAAGGAGCGCCGTCACTCCGTTGTTCGAGCTCAAGCTGTCGGGATCATCGGGGTGGTGCTCGAATCGGTAGAACTTCTCGCTCACCGGATCGAACTTGTGCAGGACACCGGTCCAGGTACCCACCCAAAGGCTCCCGCCGGGCTCGAAGAAGAGCTCCGAAATGTAGTCGCTGGCGAGCCCACCGCGACCATCCGGATCCTGGCGGTAGCGGGTGAATCGAGCGTCACCCGGCCCCGCTTCGCGATTGAGCCGGTTGAGACCACCCTCGGTGCCTACCCAGACATTCCCTTCCTGATCGAGGGTCAGGGCGAAGACCACATCGTTGCTCAAACTGCCGGGGTCATCGGGGTCATGGCGAAAGTGAGTGAAGGCTGGTGACCCGTTCACCGATAGCGGCATTCTGTCGAGCCCGCCACCGGTAGTGCCGATCCAGAGACCACCCGAGGGGTCCGCCGCTAGCTCCATGATCGCGTTGTGACCGAGCGAGGCGGGATCCTCGGGGTCGTGGCGATAGCGAGTGAAGCGCTCGGTAGCTCGGTCAAACAGGTTGAGCCCTCCCCCGCCGTCCTCAGCCTCCGTGTCCCCGGTGCCCACCCAGAGCCGGCCTTTCGCGTCCTCGACGATCGAACTCACGGCATCATGGCTCAGACTGTTTGGATCGGCCGGGTCGTTCTGAAAACGAACGAAGGAGTCAGTAGCCCGATCGTAGCGATTGAGCCCACCGCGCCGCGTACCGATCCAAAGCTCGCCGTCCCGGTCCTCGTAGAGCGCCAGAACGATCCGGCCCCCGATCGAGCTCGGATTCTCCGGATCGGGCTTGTAGGTCCTGAAGTTGTAGCCGTCATACCGAACCAGTCCGTTTTGAGTACCGATCCAAAGAAAGCCCAGCCGATCCTGAATCATCGAGATCGCACCGGCCTCGGGCAGCCCGTCGTCCATGTTCAGATGACTGAACTTGACTTTGGCGCCGGCCCAAAGCTCCGCCGCCGTGACCAGAGCGGCTAGCAGGAGGGTAAGACAGAGGATGCGGTGCCGAATCATGACCGTTGCCCCGCGGTCACCAGCGACCGGGCGGGTTCGTTCCTTGTATTACGTTGAATGACCGAGGAGGTTCACGATCAACCCTCCGACAACGCTTCGAGGAACCGATAACTTCTGACGCCGTACCAGGAGTAGAGCTCGCCATCCACAATGGCTCCGGCGATACCGCTCGACCCGAGCAGCTCTTCTTTGTCCGCAAAAGGGTAGGGCTCCGAGGAATAGAGATAGAAGGTGTCGCTTCGATTCATGGCCGCTTCGAGCATCTCCGGGTAGCGGCTCTCGTGCGACGGCAGGTAGTCGCCCAACCCCACTTTTCGAAGCATGGAGTGAATAAAGGTACCGGGTCCGATCACCCTCCAAGGCTTTCGCCAAATCACGTACTCAAGACGTGAGATCGCTTCTGTACTAGCAGACAAGTAGGTCTCGGCCCCGGGTATCTGGCGCCAACCGGGGAAGGCCAAGGCGCCCCGATCGGCAACTCTGCTCCAGTCGCCAGCCAGCTGAAGGAGCGCGTCGCTCCCCACCCTCCGAGCCAGGCCGCTCAACTCCGTACCCACATTCTCTACCGCCGTGATGTGCACTGCCGTCCAGGGCCAAGGGCAGGAATCGGCCATCTCTCGGGTGTTCTCCTCTCGATCCAAGACGACGAGGTCGGGGCGGAGTGCCTGGCACGCGGCCCAGTCGACTTCTTTCGTGCCGCCAACCACCGGGATGCCTGCCACCCTGTCCGCCGGATGCACGCAAAAGCGCGTCCGACCCACCACATCGACCCCGCACTCGAGCAGCGATTCCGTCAGGCTGGGAACGAGGCTGATAACGCGCATGTCCTATCAGCGAATGGTGGCATGCGCGCGGCAGCGGAGTCGAGCTCCGCACACCGCCCTGCGGGCGCGCTGCGGCCTGATGGAGCTCTACTTGCCGAACTTACGATTGACGCCGATCATGACTCGGGGCACCAGCTTCGGTTGCCGGATCGCCGCATCGGCGTCGCCATACGTGTAGTTTCGCCTGGGATTCACATCGGCGCCGTCAGGGTCGTAGGTGGTGTCATGACCGCTGAGCGGGCTTTCCAGGTAGTAGTCCACCATTGCCGTAATTACGAGATCCACCTTTTCCGTGTTCAGCAGCGGGTGGTGACTCTCGACCCCACCACCGAGTCCCCACTGATTGCTTCTCACCTCGAACTCCTCGTTGCCTCCGACATACCTGAAATCGCCGGTGAAGTCCGAGTAGCGGAGACCCACGAAGTAGAAGGTCTCGCTCTTCTCGAAGAACTTGAAATCGTGAAGCAGGTCCACGCGCACATCCCAGGCCTGCCCGCTTTCGGTCGGCGTGCCATTGGTGCCGTCATTGATGAAGATTCGGCGCGCAGCCAGCGGGTCTCCGGGGTCGAGCGATGTGTACCCAAGACCGAAGCGGGCATCCCAGGGAAAGCCCTTGGCAAAATCCGAAAACGTCGAGTTCAGCATGAACCCGAAGTCCTGACCGTAGCCCACCTGCAGCCCGGCGGTGCGCTCAGTGGCGAGGAGGCCGGGCGCAAAGAGGAGCAGGCAGGCAACCGTGTAAGAGAAAGGGCGGAGGATCGTGATTCTGACCATTGGTTTCCTTTCCGCAACCCAACAGTAAGGTCCTCCCCGGACTCTCGTACCCGCTGCCGCAACCTCTGTGTTGCTGGCTCAACTGTACCGTCCGGCGCAAAACGCCAGGGCACTTTTTTCCTACCTCGAGCCCGATGACCGAAAGGAGTCACGACCTCACCGTCGGTTTTCTCAAGCGAACGCTGGGCTCGCGGCCTGTGGCACAGGCGTTGCTCTTCAGTCGCCCTGGCCGCGAGCAACCCGGTGCCGGGGACTTTCGGCCGCAAAGAGCCCTATCGCATCCATGAACGCGGAAGCCTCGGCGCCGGGCTTCCCACTGCAAGGAGGCAACATGAGAAGAGCCAACGGACTCACGATCGCATTCACTCTCGTACTCCTGTCCTGTGGTCTGGCCGGCCTGGCGGTAGCCCAGGAAGCCGAGATGGAAGAGGAGATCAGCCTGACCGGACAGCTCTCCGAGAGCTCGACCGGGCAGTACATCCTGATCGAGCCCGAGAGCGGCGACGAGATCGCTCTGCGAGGATCGGAAGACGAGCTCGCCGAGCACGAGGGATCCAGCGTCACGGTCAGCGGACGCTGGGCCGAGGACGACGACGGCGAGGAGTACTTCGCGGTTTCGAGTGTCGAGCCCGCCTACGAGTAGGCCTCGGCCAAAGGCCGGCGCCGCCGGCTCCCCCGGCGCCCCGGCTTCCCCGGCTTCCAATACCCCAACCCTGCCCCCACCTTGGTCCTCGGACCGAGGTGGGGGCCTACTTCATGAGCCTGGCGTGGTCCTAGTAGGCCGCTCGGCGCCGGGCCACTAACCGGTAGTCCGCTTCACAACCATCCACTTGAAGTCTGTAGGGGCCGTCCTCATCCGCGCCGGATTCGAACCGGGGCTCGAACGCCATCGTCAGTGCCTGTGCGCGAGGGAACGCCTCGACCAGGTCGCCCGGATCCGGGTAGCGCACACCCCCGCCGTAGACCCAAAGCTCGGCATCCGGATCCCAGGCCGAAGCGACGTGGGAGCGCCCGACGAGGACGATTCGGAGCGACTCCGGGCCCCCGGCAATCGTCGCCGCCATCCGGAGTGTGCGGCGGTCTCTCTCGGCCGGATCGAGAGGGTGGACCGGTGCACGCGACTCACTCAAGAGCGTCAAGAACGCTTCGCCATTGAAGAGTCGGGCCAGATCCCTGCAGGACTCGTCGCCGGGCTCGCAGCCCGTGCGAAATCCCTCGACGTAGAGCCCGACGTCGTGGCCGCGAGCCACGAGCTCGTTGGCGAGGTCTGCAGTGAATCTCTTCACCGGTCCGACGCCATGCCGCTCGCCTACGAAGACGTATCTGATCTCTTCGTCCTCGATCCGACGGACGACTGCGCCGACGGTGGCGGCAGTTCCGGACGAAGCACAGACTGCCGCAAGCTCGGCCGGCACTGCCCCCACGAGCAGACCGGCGAAGAGCATCCAAGTACGGTGATCCAAGGTTCCCCCCAAAAGCACATCGCTCGGGCGCAGCCGTCAGCCGCCGTCCCGCAGATGCGGTCATGTTAGGAGGCCGGAGCTTCCACGGCTGTGATCTGCGCCGCAGGAATCAACGCTTCGCTTCCGAGGACCTGAGGGCCATACGAAACCGTGTGCCGAAAGTCGTGAAGGAGAAAGCTGGTAGCCCACTCCATTCCTACTTGGAACCAGCTCAGCCAGTGGTTGAGGGACCTTGCGAACCCCCAGCATGGCTGTATGCTGTCATCGCATTCCAGGGCCCCGGTAATAGAATCGCCGCTCGGCCGGACTCAACCGGCCGGTCACGAGAGGAGTAGCGAGGCGAGGCCAAATGAGCAGCACACACATCACCGTCGTCTACAAGTGGACCGCGCAGCCGGGCAAGTTGGACGAGCTCAAATCGATCTACGAGCAGGTGACCGAGGCGATGAAGCAGAACGGGCCTGACGCTGAGGCCGTCCACTGCTGCGTCTCTGAGAAGGACAACGCACTGTATGTCCGAGACGAGTTCAAAGACGCTGCGGCGCTGGGCCTGCACTTGAGCAGCACCGCGCCCAGTCATTTCCCACAGTTGCTTGCCATCGCAGCCCCTGGACCCTTCTTATTCTTCGGAGACGTCCCCGAGGAGCTGAAGCAAGCAACCGAGCAGATGCAGCTTGGAGCCGAGTTCGCCACGGAGGCTGTGGCCCGTCATCCTCGCACACTGCGTGCTCAACAGCCTCTCAATGCTAGAGCGGGTGTTTTAGCGCCGCTTCGGCTGCGAAGAGCCCTACGAGTTGGAAGAAGATTGGTAGCCCAAGCTGTTCCTACTTGGAACCAGATGGGAGTCTGGCTACAAGAGCTGGCTCTGCTCAGAGAGGGTTTGTCGCAACAGGGGATCACCTTCCGATCACGGGAGACCGGAGTCGCCACTCGGACGCATCCTCATTGAAAGCAGCTCGGCCCGACGCTCAGGCGCCACTGCAGGTCCACCCGGTCGACTTCTGAGAAAGCGCAAGACCTCGGTACGATCAGGCCAGCTCGAACTCTCTTGGGGCTGGGCCGCCCAGTTACCATGAAACGGATTGAACGTCGGAGCCGATACGGTGCGATTTAAACCCGGGACTCGCCACAAGCTCGGAGCGGGACTGGTCCTTGTCCTCCTGGTGAGTGCCTTGTGGTTGCTCCTTGAGCGCCACTCGGGGCTGGCAGCCGCCATGTGGTCTCAGGCTCGACACGCTAGCTTCAAGGAGAGCTTGAACAAATACAGATTCTTGTCCTACATGGCGCGATACCTTGTGCCGCTGAGCTTCAATCCTCAGTCCGGTTACTACGACTTCGAAGGTGTCAGGGGTGCCGCCGAGACGGACGCCGAGCGGGGTCTTTTCGCCTATCACGTGGGCGATTTCGCCACCGCTGTCAAGATGCTGGAGCGCTCGATTGAGGAGGAGGGCGAATCCGAGGAGTTGACGTTCTGGCTTGCCGACTCATTCAGGCGACTTGGCGAGACGGACAATTGCCTTGCCGCGCTCCGGGGCAAATCGTTAACTCGCGACAAGACAACCGAGCTACAGCCGCGTGGGCCGGAACATCTCCAGCTCATGTGCTCTCTTCCCCTCAAACGTCACCACGACCGCCCGGAGGGCTCTCGACGAGCCCAGGAGCTTCTCCATCGCCTGCGTGCCGAACATCCAGGCAATCGCGTTTACCACTGGCTTCTCAATTTCACCTACATGACGTTGGGCGAGTTTCCGCAGGGCGTTCCTCCCGAGGACCTGGTCGACACTGCCTTTGTCGATACGTTCTACGGCCAGAAAGCCTCACAACTCACCGAAGAGCACAGCGATCTCGTCTTCAGGGACAGGGCACCTGCCCTTCACGTCGATACATTCGACGCCGGTAAGGGCGTCGCGGTCGAGGACTTCGACCTCGATGGCGACCTCGACATCATCACTGGGGGCAACTTCGATCCACTCCACTACTACGTCAATCAGGACGGACGGGACTTCGTCGACCGGACCCAGGAGGCCGGTCTCGGCGCGATTAGTCAGGTTCACATCATCACGGCCGCGGACTATGACAATGATGGCTGGGTTGATCTGTTCGTCGGCAGGCCCTTTCTCCCCTATCTGCTGCTACACAACAATGGGGACGGAACCTTCGACGATGTCACCCTCTCTGCCGGCCTACTTGACGGCTGGCTCGACGACGAGGTCAGCTTCACCTGGGGCTCCGCCTGGGGAGATGCCGATAATGACGGCGACCTCGACCTCTTCATCTCCCGCTGGGGCCTCCGCGTTCCCTTTCTGGGCGGGCTCCTAGCCAGGCCCTATCGAGGCTCGCTCTTCTTTCGCAACCAAGGCAGTGGCCGTTTCGTCGATCACACTGCCGAAGCGGGACTCACCGAAGTCCTGAAAGACCAGGTCTACGTCGGCGTCGCGTGGGGCGATTCTGACAACGATGGCGACCTCGATCTCTTTCTCTCGAGCGTAGTCCAGAACGGAAGCCGATTGTTAGCCAACGACGGCTGGGGCCGTTTCTCGATCCGCGAGCGCCACGGCCCGGGCTTCATGGCCGCCTTTCTCGACCTAGATCACGATGGTCAGCTGGAGATTTTCCAGGGTGGGTTCACCGACGCCTGGACGAGCACGGCGGGCGCCGTTTTCGGCGATGAGATCGGACAGCCAGCCGGCCGTAGTCTCATTCTGCGCCGCGGCCCGGCGGGTCGGTTCGAGCCGGACAGCGACTATTTCGACGGCGGTACGCTACCAATCCCGAGCATGGGGGTCTCCTACGGAGATCTCGACCTCGACGGATGCACCGACTTCTACATCGGGACCGGCAACCCGGAGGGCTGGTTGGTTCTTCCGAACCTCATGTTCCGCGGCGTTCGGGACGACTCGATCTGTGGTGATGAGGCAACGAACATCTCGATGATCAACGGATTCGGCACGATCCAGAAAGGGCACGGAATCGTCTTCTTCGATGTCGATGACGACGGTGACCAAGACATCTACTCGAGCCTCGGCGGCATGTGGCCCGGCGATCGGTGGCCTAACCAGTTCTTCCTCAACGAAAGTCGAACCGACAATCGTTGGATCAAGCTCCGTCTTCGCGGCAGGCAGACGAACCGCTACGGCGTCGGTGCCAGGATCAAGGTCCGAGCCGTGAATGTGGACGGCCACGAGATCATCAGAACCTACCTCATGGATCACAAGACGGGCTTCGGCAGCGCTCCCTACCTTGCCCACATCGGTCTCCTCGACGCCGCAAGCATCCAGGATGTCACGGTCTTCTGGCCGGGATCGGAACGCCGGTGTTCCTATTCAGCGAACCTCGAGTCCCTCAACTGGCTCGACGAAGGGCCATGCTTGACCTGGCTGCCGGGTGGCGAGCCGCTCCCAGAGGGTCGTTGGTAGCGCGTACGGGATTCGAACCCGGGCTGCCCGCCTAGCCGTCCGCCGGGACCTCGGGGCCTTTGAAGATGACGGTGAACCGCTTGTCGCCCGCTGCTTGGAAGGAGTAGCAGCCGTCGCTATCCGAGCGCGTCTTCTGGGCCGGCTCTCCGGACTGACGGAAGATCACTCTCCGCCGCTCCGCCGGCTCACCCAGAAGGCGCACGCACCCCGAAACAGTCGGATCGTCGCCGGCTTGCTCGTTACCCTTGATCCGCAGCTTGAAGCTCTTCCCCCGTACCATCGGATCAACGGCAAAGCACCCCTGCCGGTCGCTGGAGGTCTTCAGGCGCGGCGCGCCACTCTGCCTGGACGAAACGCTGAGGCCGACCAGCGGCTCGTCTTCGAGCTTCAGACAGCCAGCAACGTCACTGTTGCCGGTAAACCGGGCTAATGCGCCGACGTTCATGCGCAGGATCTCGGCCGCCATCTCAGGCGTGAGATGGTCGGGCGTGTCTGTCATTCGGTGGTAGTGCGGGTAGAGGCCCGTGTCGGCCTCGATCGACAGCACCGCCGGAATCCCGAACACGGCGTAAGGCACGTGATCGGAGCCGCCGATGACGTTGGAGGTCACCAGCCGCAACCGAGTGTGGCGCGCGGCAGAATCTGCGAGGGCGTCAATCAGAAACTGTCCTCCCGGATCGGACTGGAGGAGACAGTCCAGGTCCGCGTCCGCGGTGAAGCCGATCATGTCCAGGTTGAGCATCGCACCGACCTTCTCCGCTTCGCCGGCGGCGAGGAGCCCCTCAACATGGTCGGCGCTGCCAAAAAGCCCTTGCTCCTCTCCGGCGTAGCAGATGAAGAGCATAGTCGCTTCGGGCGGGTGGGCGGAGAAGATTCGCGCCATCTCCAACACGCCGGCGCAGCCACTCGCGTTGTCCTCCGCGCCCGGCGCCGCAACCAACGGAGCTTCGGAGATGGAGTCGTAGTGCCCCCCGACAATGAACCAATCGTCGGGGCGGCTGCGGCCGGAAAGAGTCGCGATGACGTTGGCTACTTGGACTCCTTCGACCCGGAACGAGTCGCTCTCGGCGGTCACGCCGGGGAGGCTCCGAAACGCCCGCATGAGCCAGTCGTGCGCGTCGTGGATCTCGCTACCGCCGGTGAAGCGGTTGTAGGCGGCGAGACTCTCGACATCCGCGAACCAACGGGCCGGCTCTACTGCTGCCACCAGTCGAGCCACCGTACCTTCGCCGGCCTCCACGCGCGCGCGGGCGGGCTGGTTGGCGACCTGACGGGCAAGTATCAGTGGCGATCGGAACGGCAGGAGATCCGCCGCCTCCTCGCCTGACGCCGTGAATCGCCCCTGAGTTTCGACCACAGCGAAGAGCCC
The DNA here is from genome assembly GCA_024224155.1 of bacterium. NCBI lineage: Bacteria > bacterium. The sequence goes on along the minus strand of JAAENP010000425.1, from coordinate 33,604 downwards.
GCCCGCAGCCAGGACCCTCAGGCCCCGCGCTTCGAGCTGGGCGCGACTCAGCCTGTAGGCGAGACGAAGCCGATCGCTATTTAGCGCGCCGAGGGAGCGTCTGACCGGCGCGTGCTCCTCGAGAGCGGCGAGCGAGCTCACCGAGGCACACACGAAGAGCTCATCGTCGAGCTCGAGCCACAAGTCCAAACCCGGGCTCGTGGTGAGTGCCGCAAGCCGCGTCGCGCCGATCCGGTGAATGTCGAGCACCGCGCACTCGCTCGGCCCGGCGGGTTCTCCCCACGCGGGGGCGAACGGCACCAGAGACAAGACGAGCACCAGCGCAATGCGCATTGCACCTTCAAGCTACTCGCGAGCCCGGAGCCCGGCAACACCCGGCCGGGTGGGGACGGCGCAGTCGCTTGTCACGATCGACCATCGCTTGCCCTCGACCGCTACAACCGTCGGGAGGGGACACCTTGGAGAGGTGTCCCCGAGTCCTACGAGCCCAGCGAAACCGAAGCCGCCTCGGGCTCCTCGCCGCGGCCGCGCCGCCCGCTTCGACCTAGAGCCCTCTTGAGCGCGGCGCCGGTGATGATGCGCGCGTCGTCGAAGAAGGTGTAGAAGACGGGGATCACCAACAGGGTCAGGAGCGTAGCCGTCGTGAGACCGCCGATGAGAGTCAGGCCGAAGCTGCGATAGCTCAGGCCGATGCTCGAGGAGCCCCGCACGGTGAGCGGCACCAGGCCACCGATGGTGGTGAGAGCGGTCATCATGATCGGCCGGAAACGGCGCTCGGCAGCCAACAGCAGTGCCTCGCCACGCTCGTAGCCGCGGTGGCGCAGCCTCGTCACATAGTCGATCAGAACGATGCCGTTGTTGACCACGACGCCGACCAGGAGGATCAGCCCGACCGCACCCAAGAAGTCAATGTTGAGCCCGAAAAGGAAGTGGCTCCAGTAGACCCCCAGGCTCGCCAGCGGAATCGTCAGGATGATCGACAGCGGCAGGATGAAGCTCTCGAAAAGAAAACCCATCAAGAGATAGATGAAGATGATCGACACGATTCCGGCAAACAGCATCCCCTGCAGGTCTTCGTTCAGGCCTTCGCTCTTGCCGCTCGCATCGAAGGTCACGCCTTCGGGCAGGTCGATCACCGACACCAGCGCCGCGAGAGTCTCGCGCGTCTCGTCTTCCTGGCCCTCCTCGAGCTCCATGGTGATCTCACGCGAGGTGCGCTTGTTCTTGCGGAAGATGCGAGTCGCCGAAGACAGGTAGCGGGGCTCCGAGACCGACGACAACGGCACCAGGGCGCCCTCTTCGGTCGGCACCGCGAAGTCGGCAAGCTCGTCGAGCGAGTCGCGGTCCTCTTCTTTGAAACGGACCGTGACCGGGATCTCCTTGCCACCCCAGTGAAACCGCGGCAGCCCCTGGCCGCGAAGCGCGTAGCCCACGATCGCCGAGACCACCATCGGGTTGATGTTCTGCGCCTGAATGCGCTCGCGATCGAGCACCAGGGCCATCTCGCTCGGCGAATCGTCGGCGACCTTCTTGGTGCCGAGTACGCCCGGCACCCTGGTGAACACCAGCTCGAGGTCGTCGGCCACCGTTTCGAGAATCTCGGAATTCTCGCCCTCGATCATCACGGTGTAGACGTTCTTGTTCTGAAGCTGGTCGGTCTGACTTTCCTCGGCGGTACGGACCTTGACCCCGGCTTTCTCGGGCAGGGCGTCCATGACCTGCTTGGTGGCCTCGCGCGGCGATACCTTGTTGGTACGCGGGCTCTTGAACCAACCCTGAAACTCTCCGAAGGTCTGGCGGTGGAAAATGAACCAGCCATCGAGGTCCAGCTCTTCGGCGAAACCCTCGATCACCTTCTCGCCGGCCAAGAAATACTCCTCGGCCTCTTCTAGCGTCGTATTCTGGGGCAGGCTCACCTGGAGCTCGAAGCCGCCGCGCGCCTCTTCCTGGGCCTCGACGAACTCGACCTTCTTGAAGACGATGGCCGAGCTGACCAGGAAGACCGCAACCAGAACCAGCACCAGATCCAGGCGGCGGCGCAGGAATACGGCGAGCATGCCGGTGTAGGCCCGATTCAGAAGGCCGAACGAAGCGTCATAGGCGCGCTTGAGCCAGTTGAACACCGGGTGCGGCGTTTCTTCCTCACTCCCGTTCTTGGGCAGGGTGACGTAGACGGAGAGCGGGATGAAGATGAGCGCCACCACGAGCGAGCCCAGGAGCGCGACCGAGATCGGGATCGAAAGCCGAAGCAAAAAGAACTGGCCCATGCCTTCGACCAGCGACACCGGCAGGAAGACGATGATCGTGGTCAGAGTCGCCATCACGATCGCCAGCGCGATCTCCCCCGCGCCTTCGATGCACGCGCGCCGGCGCGACAAGCCCTCGCGATGGAGGCGGAAAATGTTCTCGCCGACCACCACCGAGTTGTCAACCAGCAGCCCGACCGAGATCATGAGCGCCAGGAGCGTCAGGATGTTGAGCGACTCGCCGGCGAAATACATCGCGGTCAGGGCGATCACGATCGAGACCGGGATCGACAGCGTCACGATCAGGGTCATCCGGAACCGCCGCAGGAAGAAAAAGAGCACCAGAAGGGCGATGATGCCGCCGATGCGACCGCTGGCGAGCAGCGTCCCCAGCGACTCCATGATGACCTGGCCCTGATCGAACAGGGTGGCGACCTCGATTACCTGGAGGCGGGGATTGACCCGCATCTCCTCGACCGCGGCGTCGACGCGCCTGGCCACCTCGAGAGCGTTGGCGTCGCCCTCCTTCATCACCGAGACCGCGACCGCCGGCCGGCTCATCGCTCGCACCCGGTACTTCTTGTCGGGTAGGTCGTAGCTAACGGTCGCGATGTCCCTGAGGCGAGTCTGGGGGCCGACCTGCCGGTACTCGAGCTCCTCGAGACTCCGGTAGCGCGCCACCGAGCGCAGCAGGAGTTTCTTGCCACCCTGGCGCACGGTGCCGCTCGACAGGGTGAAATTGTCGCCGCCCAGCTGCTGCGCCAGCTCATAGATGTTCAGGCCCGAAGCGTCGGTGCGCTCGCGATCGAGCTCGATCAGGACTTCTTTCTCCTCGAGACCGTGGGTCTCGACCGAGGCCACGCCCTCGAGACGCTCGAGCGGCAGCACCACCTCGTCTTGCACCAGGTTGTAGACATCGACCACCGCCGGATCGATCGCCAGGCCGACGAAGTAGATCGGGATGCCGGAAACGTCATCTTTGAGGATGAAAACCTGGCGCACGTCGTCGGGCATCTGGGCGCGCGCCCGCTCGACCCGATCACGGGCCTCACGGTAGGCGACGTCCATGTCGGTGCCCTGCTTGAAGATGAGCGAGGCCGAGCCGTACCCCGTGCGGGCGTAGGAATTAAGCTTGTCGATGCCGGCGATGGTCGAGAGCTCCGCTTCGAGCGGCAGGACGATCTTCTCCAACACCTCTTGCGCTGGCGCGTCGCGCCAGGGCACCCGCACCATGAGATGCGGTCCCTCGAAGCCCGAGGGAAAAAGCTCGAGCGGAATGCTCAAAGTCGCGACCGTGCCCAGAACAACCAGGGTCAGCAGAATCATCACGACCGTGATTCGACGGTCGAGGGAAAACCGGGGAAGACGCGATTCGCGGACCGATTCTTCGGGTGGCAGCATGGATCAAGCCTTTCGTGGAGTCAGTGCGGCGCCCGGCTCGGTACTTGGCCCAAGAGGGGCTCCAGCCTTTCCGGCAGCACTTTCGACGGCAAACTCCTGGCCGGTGAGCCGAGCTCTCAGCCGGTCGAGCAGCGAATAGATCACCGGAATCACAAACAGCGTCAGCAGCGTCGAGACCAGCAACCCGCTGATCACCGCGATCGCCATCGGCGTACGCAGCTCGGCGCCGTCGCCGAAGCCGAGAGCCATGGGTAAGAGCCCGAGGGTGGTCGTCGCCGTGGTCATCAAGATCGGCCTCAGACGGACCGAGCCGGCGGTAACGATCGCCTCCAGCGCCTCCAGGCCGCGCCGTCTCAGGATGTTGACGTAGTCCACCAGAACGATGGCGTTGTTGACCACGATCCCTGCGAGCATGATCATGCCCAGGAAGACCACGATCGAAACGCTGATGCCGAGCAGATACAGCGTCACGACCGTGCCAAAGAAAGCCAGCGGAATCGTGAACAGGATCACCAGCGGGTGCCACATCGATTCGAACTGGGCCGCCATGATGACGTAGACCAGGAAGATCGAAAGCGCCAGCGCCAGCCATAGACTGCCCTTGCTGTGCTCCCATTCTTCGTTCTGGCCCGACATGAAGAACGTCGTCCCGGAAGGCCAGCTGAGCGCGTTCAACTCGTCCTTGATCGCCTCCACCGCGCTTCCGAGGGAGCCATCCGCAATCGAGGTCGTCACCAGGGCCACTCGCCGCCCGTCCACGCGACGCACTTCGCTCGGGCCTTCGGCCAGCTCGACCGAAGCTATCGCGGAGACCGCAATCGGCCGCTCACCGCCCGGGTTGACGATCAACGAAGCCACATTCTCGACCGACTCCCGGTCGGTCATCTGCAGACGCACGATGATCGGGATGCGCCGGTCCTTCAAATTGAAACGCGTCGCCTCGAAGCCCTGGACCTTGTCGCGAACCAGCCGCGCGACCTGGCCCGGATTGAGGCCGTAGCGCGCCAGGAGATCGCGGTTGTAGACCACCTGGACCTCGGGAGCGCCGCGGCGCAGCGTGGTCTCGACGTCGGCGAGCTGCGGCATCGCCGCCAGCGCCCGCTTCACGATTTCGGCCTGGCGCCGGAGCATCACCAGATCGTCGCCGTGGACCTCGACCTCGATCGGCGTCTTGAAACTGAACAGCACCGGGCGGGTCACGCGCGCGTCGAGATCCGGAATCGCGGCAAACCGACCCCGCAGCCGGCGCACAACCTCGGCCTCGGTGCGCGGGTCGGCGCGATCCAGAAGCACCTTGAAGCGTGCGGTGTGCTCGCCCTCGTCCGAGCGGTTGGAATACGCCGCGTCGTAGCCGACCGTCAACAGGAGTGACGTGATGTACTGCTTCTCTTCCAGAATCGCTCGCTCGACCGGGGCCACGATACTCTCGGTCGCTTCGATCGGCGTGCCCACGGGAAGGGCGACTTCAACAGTGAACTCACCCTGGTGCACTTCGGGCAGAAGCTCGGTGTCGAGCGCCGCAAGTGTCCAAGCGGTGGCCGCGAAGGTCGCGACGACCACGACTCCGACTGTGAGTGGGTTTCGGAGCGCCCAGCGCAGGCTCTTCGGATAGACCGTATGCAGGCCGTCGAGGCTCTTCTGGGTAAAGCGCAGCGGCAACGCCACCACAAACCGAAACAGCCATCCCAAGACCGGAAGGATGAATCCGCGTCCGAGCCAGATCATGCCGAAGAAGAGGCCCAGGATCAGCTTCCCGACCAGCTCGAGGATCGAGCCGATCACGAATCGCAGCGCCAGATAGACCGGGACCAACAGGTAGGACATAACGCGCAAGACCCTGCCCCAGAAGCCCTTGGGCCCACCGCCGGCCGGATGGCGGAAGCTTAGCCAATCCTTCTTGAGCGCGATCCAACTCGCGAACTCCTTCCACTCGATCGGCTTCGGACCGCCTTCGGTCCACTTGACGCCCGCGCGACTGGCCAGCATCGGAATCAGGAACAGAGCGACGATCAGCGACGCCAAGAGCGAGATCACCACCGCTAGGCCAAGATCCCCGAAGGCCTGCCCGGCCACACCTTCGACGAAAACCATCGGAAAGAACACCGCGATGGTAGTGAGCGTCGACGCGACTACGGCTCCACGCACCTCCGAGGTGCCTCGAACCGCGGCACTTTCGAGCGCGTCGCCTTCTTCGCGGCAGCGGAAGATCGATTCCAGCACCACGATCGACGAGTCGACCAGCATGCCGATGCCGAGCGCCAAGCCGCCCAGAGACATGATGTTGAGAGTGACCCCGAGCAGGTTGAGCGGCGCAAAGGTGACCAGAAGCGAGATCGGAATCGAGATCGCGATGATCGTCGTGGTTCGTAAGTCCTTGAGAAAGAAAAACAGCACCAGAATTGCCAGCAGGCCGCCCAGGAGGGCGGTATTGCGCACTTCCTTGATCGAGCTTTCGATAAAGAGGGAACGATCCGCGACCAAAGACAACTCGGCGCCCTCATTCGCCCAGGTCTCGGCGATCAGGCCCCGCGGCCCGTCCTTGCCCTTCTTGTCTTTCTTCGCTTTTCCAGCAAAGCCAAAGCCGGCCTTGTCTTTCTTTTCATCTTCGACCTCCTCACCCGCCGCCACTCTCCGCGCTCGGTCGAGGTCGAACTCGCCCAGGTCGGCCTTCACCCGCTTCGCCAGCGCGACGATGTTGGCATCGGCTTCTTTGAAGATGTCGATCTGGACGCTCTCCTGCGAATTGGTGCGAGTCAGGATCTCGCGCTCCTTGTGCGCGCGCTCGACGCGCCCGATGGCGCCGAGCCGAACATCGCGGCCCTCGAAGTGAGCGACCACGGTGTCCTCGATCTGCCTCAGGTTCTCGTACTCATTGAGCGTGCGGACCATGTACTCGGTCCGGCCCTCGGTGAGAGTGCCACCGGCCAGATTGATGTTCTCCTGAGCCAGACGTTCGATCACCGCCTGGATCGAAAGGCCCGTCCGGCGCAGCTCTTCCTCGTCCAGAAGCACGTGGATCTCTTCTTCGAGACCACCGCGCACCCGCACCGCGGCGATGCCCTTGATCGGTTCTATCGCCCGCTTGACCTGGAGGTCGGCGATCCGGCGCAACCGGCGCAGTCCTTCCTCGCCTTCGAAGCGATCGCCGCTGCCCGAAAGACTCAGCTCCATCACCGGATCGAGCGACGGGTCGAAACGCAGAATGAGCGGTCGCTCGGCCTCTTCCGGCAGTAGGATCAGATCGAGCTTCTCGAGTGAGTCCTGGATCGCCTCGGACATGGGTGTGTCCCAGCTGAACTCGAGAACGACGTCGCTGACCCCGGCCCGGCTGATGCTCGACACCCGCCGCAGCCCTCCAACCACCCCGAGGGCCTCCTCGACCGGACGGCTGACGTCGTTTTCGACTTCCTCCGGGGCGGCGCCCGGATACTCGGTGCGCACCGTCAGGGTCGGATACGACAGCTCCGGCATCAACGTCACCGGCAGGCGTCCATAGGAGAAGTAGCCGAAGACCACCGCCGCCACGAAGACCATGGTGATCGCCACCGGCCGGCGGGTGGTGAAGCTCGAAAGCAGGCTACCGGTCGGCTGACTCATCTCCGATCAGCCTTGCAGCTACTCACTCTTTTCGGCCGTTTCGATCTCGTCGGCGGGCTCTCCTTCCGAGCTCTCCGACTCGAGATCCGCCCCCACCAAGCGCACCAGCGAGCCGTTCTTCAGTCCCGCCTGGCCGGCGATGACGATGCGATCGCCTTCCGCCAGCGCCTCACCCGCTTCGATGTTGTCGCGGTCCTCGAGTTGCGCCTCCACCAGCAACCGCTCGACCCGGTCTACCTGTTCCCCGTCTTCCTCCGCCTTCACCAGGCGGAAGATGAAGATCTGATCGGCGTCGTAGATGAGCGCCTTCTTCGGCACCAGCACCGCGTCTTCGTTGACGTCGGTGACCAGCTCTACCGAGACGTACATCCCGGGCAGAAGTGCCTCGCTTCTCGGGATGGCGACCGTCACCTTGATCGTGCCGCTCTTCGGATCGACGCGTGGGGCGATGCGGTCAACCGATCCGCGGCGCTCGGCTCCGCGCGCGGCCTCCGCGAGAATCCGCGCTTCCAGCTCGGGCCGGATCCGCCAGAGCTCTTTCTCGGGTACGTAGACCCGCGCCACGATCGAATCAAAATCGACGATATCGAACAGCACCTGCCCCGGCGCCACCTGGTTTCCGACGCTGACGTGGCGCTCGGTCACCGTGCCGCTGATCGGGGCTCGAACCTCGGTGTAGCCGAGCTCGCGCCGGGCGTCCTTCAACGCCAACTGGAGCTGCTCCAGCTCGTAGGTGGCCTGGGTGTAGGCCTGCTCGCTGATCAGCTGTTGTTCGTGGAGATTGGTTTGACGATCGTACTCGCGCTCGGCCTTGGCGAGCTGGCCGCGGGTGCGCTCGAGAGCCGTTCGGAGCTCGTCGTTCTGAAGGCGCAGCAGCACTTGCCCCTTGCGAACGTCAGCGCCCTCCTCGACCAGAAGCTGAACGACCGGAAGCTGCCGGGAGGCTTGGGAGACCACCTTGACCGCGCTCTCGGCCTCGAGGTTGGTCGAGAAACGCAGAACGGTCTCGATCCGGCCACGGGCCAGGTCGACAACTTCGATCGGAACGGCCTCTTCCTTGTCCTCGTCGTCCTCGTCCTCGTCGTCGCTCTTCTTGCCCTTCTTGGCCTTCTTGTCGCTCTCGTCGTCGCCCGTCCTGTCCGTGCCCGAGTGCTCGGTGGCGTCGGAGTCGCTGGAGGAATTCTCGGCGCGCGAGCAGGCCGTGCTCCCGGCAAAAGCAAGCGCCAGGAGCGCCAGCAGCACGGTGAGCGAAGACGCCTGACGCAACCGCTCGAAAAATATAGGCATTCGAAGTTCTCCCCGCGGTCTTTCCAAAGACCCTAAACTACTACGTTTTACGGACCTGCCAGTTTCCCGCTTCCGCGCTAAGCTCGCGGAAATGGCCGACTCCTCGAACCGTTCGGGCGCCTGGGATCGAGCCCTCGCCATGGCCGATCGGACGCCTCCGGCACGGAACCGCTACGCGGATTTCTTGCGCGCGGCGTCGATCGGCGTCGTGGTCATGGGGCACTGGCTGATGGCGGCGCCTTATGTGAGCAACGGCAAAGCGGAGCTCGGTCACATACTCGATCTCTCGCCCTGGAGTCACTGGCTGACCTGGGCACTTCAGGTCATGCCGATTTTCTTCATCGTCGGCGGGTTCTCGAACTCGATCTCCTGGCAGAAGGCCCAGGAAAGGGGCAAGACCTACGCCGACTGGCTGAGCTCGCGCCTTCGACGCCTGGTCAAGCCCGTGCTGCCACTGCTTGTCGCCTGGGCGCTTCTGGGCGCCGGAGCGCAGCTGCTCGGGGTCGCGCCGCAGACCCTACGAGTCGGCTCGCAAGTCGCGCTGGTGCCAACCTGGTTTCTGTCGGTCTACCTGATGGTGATTCTGGCCGTGCCCTGGACCCATCGGCTCTGGCGAGGTCTGGGTATGGGCTCGTTCGCGGTCCTGGCGGCCGCGGCCGTGGCGCTCGACGTCGGCGCTTTCGGAGCCGGATTCACCTGGCTGCGCTGGCTGAACTATGCCTTCGTCTGGGCCGCGGTTCACCAGCTGGGCTACGCCTGGCGCGCGGGCCGACTCGCCGGCTGGCGAGCGCCTGCGCTCGGGGCCGGCGGCTTGGCGGCGCTCTTCGGCCTGGTTCACCTGGGGCCGTATCCGATCAGCATGGTCGGGGTTCCGGGTGAGGAGATCTCGAACAGCCTGCCGCCGACCATCGCACTGCTGGCGCTCGGCATGTTCCAGGGCGGGCTTCTGCTGTTCGTCGAAGCTCCCGCGCGTCGCTGGCTCGAAGGCCGGCGCGCGTGGGCGACCACGGTACTGGTCAACGCCAACATCATGACCCTCTTCCTGTGGCACTCCACCGTGCTGGTCCTCGTGATCGGCGCCCTGGTGGCACTGGGCGGACCGGGTTTTGGAATCGAGCCGGCAACCGGGGTCTGGTGGTGGTCGCGCACTCTCTGGGTCGCAGCGCTGGCGGTTCTACTGCTGCCCTTCATGGCTGTCTTTGGCCGCTTCGAGCGACCCCGAAGATCGGCAGATAAAGGGGAAGCCAGCGGCTCGGCTCCTTCCTCCTGGCGGCTGCTGCTGGGCTCGGTACTGTTCTGCCTCGGGATCGCGCTGCTGGCGCTCGAGGGGGTGGGTGGTGGAGAATTAGGGGTACGGGTCGGCGTTCTGGCAATGCCCTTCGCCGGCGCGGTCATCGGCGGTGTCGGCAGGAAGTCCTGAATGCCCATACCTTCCCCGTTTCATTCGCGCACCTCGAAGCTGTGCACCAGCTTGCGCTGGAAGGACTGGGCCGGGTACCACGCCGTGTGCTCGTACCGATCCTGCCATGAGCCCGAGTATTTCGCCCTGCGCCACGCCGCCGGGCTGATCGATGTGACACCGCTGTTCAAGTACGAGGTTCACGGCCCGGATGCGGCCTCGTTCTTGGCACAAGCCACCGTGCGCGACATCACCCGACTGGGCGTCGGCCGGGTGACCTATCTCTGCTGGTGTGATGACGACGGCAAGGTCGTCGACGACGGCACGGTGACGCGGCTCGAAGAGGACTACTTCCGGGTCACCGCCGCCGAGCCCTCGCTGTCCTGGTTCGAGCGCTTGACACGCGGCCACCGGGTGGCGATCGAGGACAGCACTCAGCGCATCGGCGCGCTGGCCCTCCAGGGACCGAACTCTCGCGAGATTCTGCGTCAGGTTTGCGACGCCGACATGGACGCGCTCAAGTTCTTCCGGGTCGTCCGGGCCCGGGTGGACGGCGTCGGGGTCTTCATCTCACGCACCGGCTACACCGGCGATCTCGGCTACGAGATCTGGGTCGAGAACGCCAGCTCGCCTGGCTCCTCTGGCTCCCCTGGCTCGCTTGGCTCAGATACCCCCGCCGAGCGCGTCTACGACGCCGTGACGGACGCCGGTCGAAACTACGGCCTGCTGCCCGCCGGACTCGACGCCATGGACGTGACCCGAGTCGAGGCCGGTTTCATCATGAACGGTATCGACTACTTCAGCGCCCACCATTGCTTGACGGAAGATCGTAAGTCCTCGCCCTATGAGCTCAACCTCGGTTGGACCGTCAAGCTCGACCGCGATCCGTTCATCGGGCAAGCGGCACTCAAACGTGAGAAGCAAACCGGGCCGAGACGCAGGTTTGTCGGTCTCGACATCAGCTGGACGGAGCTCGAAGAGGTCTTCGCCGGCTATGGTCTGCCACCCGAGATCTCGTCCTCGGCCTGGCGCGACGGCCGGCCGGTCTACGACCGTGACGGCCGCTGGATCGGCCAGGCGACCAGCGGCGCCTGGTCACCGACGCTCAAGAAGAACCTGGCGCTGGCGCTGATCGAGGCGCCGCTTGCCAACCTCGGCGATACCGTCGAAGTCGAGCTCACCGCCGAGTACCGGCGCCACCGAGTGACCGCAGCGGTCGCCAGGCCACCGTTCTTCAATCCACCGAGGAAGAGAGCTTGAAAGAGTGACCGCGAGGCAGGCCAGCGGCCGCTACGACGCCGTCGTCATCGGCGGCGGGCACAACGGCCTGGTATGCGCGGCCTACCTGGCCAAGGCCGGGCAAAAGGTCCTGGTGCTCGAGAAACGCCACGTTCTCGGCGGTGCGGCGGTGACCGAGGAGCTCCATCCGGGCTTTCAGTTCTCGGTCTGCTCGTACGTGGTCAGCTTGTTTCGGCCTTCGATCATCCGCGACCTCGACCTCGCGAGCCATGGCCTGGAGATCATCCCGCTCGAGACCGCATTTACGCCCAGGGTCGGCGATCGTGGGCTTTGCCGCTGGAGCGATCCCGGCAGGACTCGACACGAGATCTCGCGTTTCAGTCCACGCGACGCCGAGATCTATCCCGAGTTCAGCCTGACCATGACCAGGAGGGCCCGGTTCGTACGCAACATCATCGATTCCCCCGCGCCCGACCCGACCTCCTGGAATCCAGCCGAGCTTTTCCGGCTCTTGAAGCTGGGTCGCGAGCTTCAGCGCGGCGGCGCCGACAACGTCAACATGAACTTGAAGCTCTTGACCATGAGCGCGGTCGATTTTCTTGACCGGTGGTTCGAGTCCGAAGTCCTCAAAGCCCCGATGTCGGTGAGCGGCATCATCGGAACGTTCCTCGGCGTTCGCTCACCGGGCACCGCCTATGTTCTCTTGCACCACTACATGGGCGAGATCGACGGTGCCTTCCGATCCTGGGGCTACTCGAAGGGCGGCACCGGCGGCGTGAGTCTCGCCTGCGCTCGCGCCGCCGAGAGCTTCGGCGCCGAGATCCGATCCGAAGGCGGCGTCGAGCAGGTACGGGTCAAGAACGGCCGCGCCACCGGCGTCGTCCTGGCCAACGGCGACGAGCTCGAGGCCAAGACCGTCATCTCCAGCTGCGACCCGAGACTGACCTTTTTCGGTCTCGTCGGCCGGAACCACCTCGACGGCGAGTTCGTCGAGCAGATCGAGCGCTACAAGCTGCGCGGCTCTTCGGGCAAAGTCAACCTGGCGGTAGATCGTCTGCCGAGCTTCCACGGTCGCGAGGGCACCGAGTTCCTGCGCGGCGACATCGCCATCGCTCCCGGCATCGACTATCTCGAACGCGCCTACGACCAGGCCAAGTACGGGGAGTTCTCCGAACGCCCCTACATCAATGTGGTCATCCCGTCGATCATGGATCCGAGCGTCGCGCCGCCGGGCAAGCACGTGATCTCGATGTTCGTCCAGTACGCGCCCTACGAGATCAAGGAAGGCCCGGAGAACTGGCCTTCGAAACGCGAGGCCTTCGGCGACGCGGTCGTCGACACTCTGGCCGAGTACTGCCCGGGATTGAAGGAATCGATCCTCTACCGGCAGGTGCTGACGCCATGGGATATGGAGCAAGAGTTCGGCCTGAGCGAGGGCAACATCTTCCAGGGCGAGCTGAGCCTCGAGCAGCTTCTCTTCCAGCGCCCGGCCGCGGGCTGGGCCCACTACAAGACCCCGATCAAGGATCTCTGGATGTGCGGCTCGGCGGCGCATCCCGGGGGCGGACTCATGGGCGCACCCGGTCAGCTCGCCGCTTTCTCGATCCTCGGCTCCGGAAGGTAGCGGGCTAACAATGAGCGAGCGTTACGACGTCATCGTCATCGGAGCGGGCCACAACGGCCTCACGACTGCAGCACTACTGGCCAAAACGGGCCGGCGAGTGCTGGTCGTCGAAGCCCGCGATCGAATCGGGGGCCTCGCCGGCGGCGACGAGTTCCACCCGGGCTATCGCCATACGGGCTTGCTCCATGACACCTCCGCGGTGCGGCCGTGGGTCGTCGAGGACCTTGACCTCGACAGGCACGGCCTCGAGCGCTCTGCGCCCGCGAATCTCCTGATTCCGCACGTTGACGGCCCCGGACTGGTGCTTTCGGACAGCGGAGCCGGCGTCGAGGGTTTGGAAGCGTCCGACGCCAAAGCCGTCGGCAAGTACAACGATCTCCTCCATCGGATCGCTCCGGTGCTCAGACGATTCCTGGATCGGCCGCCGCCCGATCTGGTCGAGACCCGACCCGGTGACCTTCTCCGGCTCGGCCTCTCCGGACTGGCTCTACGCCGGCTCGGCAAGCGCGACATGATGGAAGTTCTGCGGATCGTTTCGATGCCGGTCGCCGACTGGCTGAACGAGTACTTCACCTCGGACCTGCTCAAGGCCGCCCTCGCCGGCCCGGCGGTCTACTCGACCACCACCGGACCGAGGTCCCCGGGAAGCAACGCCAATCTCCTGCTCGCGGCGGCAATGGCTTCACGCCCGATCGCCGGTGGTCCGCAGGCCCTCGTCTCGGCCCTCGAAAAGGCCGCTCGCGGCCACGGCGTCGAGATCCGAACCGGAATCGCGGTCGAGCGAATCCTGCTGGAAGACGACCGCGCCTCCGGCGTCGAGCTTACGGGCGGTGAGAAGATCACCGCCGGTGCGGTCGGCGCGTCTTGCGATCCGAAGCAGGTCTTTCTCGATCTCTTGCCTCCGGGGTTTCTCGCCCGCGGATTCGAGTCCGACCTTGTGAACTTCCGTTCGCGCGGAACCACTGCCAAGGTGCATCTCGCGCTCTCCGGCTACCCCGACTTCTCGGCGCGCCCGGGCCGAGTCTTTGGGCATGTCCGAACCGGCGAGAGTCTCGACGAGCTCGAGCGCGCCTTCGACGCCGTCAAGTACCGCCGCTTCTCCGAGCGACCGGTCTTGGACATTCGTTTTCCGACTGTGGAGACTCCGGGTCTGGCGCCCGAGGGGCACCATGTGGCGTCCATCCTGGTGAGCTTCGCACCCTTTGAGCTCGAGGTCGGCTGGACCGACGAGGCCCGAGAGCGGCTCTACCGGAACGTCGTCGCAGTGCTCGAGGACTACGCACCCGGGGTCGAGGATCTTGTCGTCGGCCGCGAGACTTTGACGCCCACTGACGTCGCCGAGAAGTACCGGCTCACCCAGGGCCATCTTTTTCACGGCGAGCACGCGCTCGACCAGCTCCTGATCCGGCCCGTGCCCGGGTGCGCCCGCTACGAGACACCGGTTCCCGGCCTCTACTTGTGCGGCTCGGGCTGTCACCCCGGCGGCGGGATCACCTGCGCTCCTGGCGCTCTGGCGGCTCGAGTCATCCGATAGCGAGGGCACGTCGACGGCGGTCGGCAAGCGATTCACCAGGGGATGGCTCGAGCCAAAAGGCCTGCAACGCTCGGACTCTCGCCTGCGCGCCGCTTCGCGCAAGCCGTCAGAGGCCTCCGGATCGCTCCCCTGGAGCGCTCGCGGCGAGCCCCCTGGGCGAATCGCCCGCCGAACCACCTTGCCGCTTGCTCTGCCGTTGGGTCGCCCGAGTTCGTTCGACTCCGCTCAAAATGACGGACGGCTGTGCCTGGAAGGGCCGCCCGCGTGCCTCCTGGAGCGAAGCCTCTCCGTGCGAGCGAAAGGAGAGCACCGGCGGCCCACTATCAGAAGGCATTATCTAACAATCTCGGGTATCCTCACGCTCGTGGAAATCAACACCCTTTGCGTCACCGGTGCCGGCCAAATGGGCTCCCAGATCGCCATGCTCGGAGCTCTCGCGGGCATCGAGACGCGGCTTCACGATATCTCCCAGAATCAGCTGGACTCGGCGGTCGCGACCAACCGCAAGCACATCCAGCGGCGCGTCGACAAAGGCAAACTGACCTCCGAAGAGCTCGAATCCGCCTTCGGCCGCCTGACGACGAGCGCGGATCTCGAGATCGCCGCCAAGGGCGCCGATTTCGTGATCGAGGCCGTGGTCGAGCGCCTCGACCTCAAGCGCGAGATCTTTGCCGAGCTCGACCGCCTGTGCCCACCTCACGCGATCCTCACGACGAACAGCTCGTACCTGATGAGCTCGGAGATCGCCGATGTGACAGCGCGGCCCGACAAGGTCTGCAACATGCACTTCTTCTTCCCGCCGTTGGTGATGCGCCTGGTCGAAGTGGTGCGCGGTACAGAGACCTCAGACGAAACGCTCGACATGGTCACCAGCCTGGCCCGGCGAATGGGCAAGCAGGCCGTGCTGCTGCACAAGGAGATGCCGGGCTTCCTGGTCAATCGGATCCTCCGGGCAATCTCGAACGAAGCCTACTTCCTGCTCGAGAACGGAGTCGCCTCGTTCGAGGACATCGACAACGCCTGTCGCCTGGGCTTGAACCACCCACTGGGCCCGTTTCAGCTCGCCGACTTCTCCGGGCTCGACATCGGCTACAACGCTCGCATGGAGATCTTCAACCGCACCGGACGCGAAGAAGACGCTCCAGCGCCTTCTCTCAAACGTCGGGTCGAGCGCGGCGATCTGGGCCGAAAAACCGGCCGCGGCTTCTACGACTACTCGACCGACCCGCCGACGCCGACCGAAGACTAGCGTCTCGACGGCTTCGGGGCCACTGCGTCGTTGTAGCGGCCGAGCTCTGCTTGCCCTCGAGCGAAGCGAAGGGTCTCGACCGTGTTCGTTGCGCTCGGCTCGCTAGGTCATCCGGTCGGCCGCCGCCCTCTAGCGCGCTCCCTTGGCGCCGAGGCGCTTCAACAGCTGGATCTGGCCGGCGTGGTAGAGATCGTGGGCCGCGATTCCCGAGACCAGCTCCAGATTGCTGACCGTGCTGCCGGCTGGAACATAGTGTAAATCCGATGCTCGGAGACCCGCGATGGCGTTCCGCATCGAGCGATGCGTCTCGACGAGCAACCGGACGTCCTGCTTCCAATCGGCCGCCGACTTGCCCTGCGGCCTGGGAAACCAGTCGGAGCCCTTGTGAGGGAACGATCCGCGCGGCTCGCCGAGCAGCCGCCTGCGAACCGCGTATTTCCAGTAGGCGGCGTGCAAGGTGAGCTCCCAGATGTTGTGGCGCGCGGGAGCGGGCCTCCAAGAAGCCTGCGCGTGCGTCACTCCTCGCAGCGCCCCGCGCAGGTTGGTGCCATGCCACGACTTCTTGTCGAAAGCCTGGTCAATCGCCGCAAGGAGAATCTCGAGTTGTCCGGAAGGCATGGCGGCCAATACTAACCCGCCCTCCTACCCAGTATCTGTCACAACAAACCCGACTCTTTGCCACACCGCTGTAACAAGCCCTCCATACCGTCGTAATTCGCGGATCCAAACCAACCGCGGGGAGGAACATCGATGAAGAAAGCTCTAGCGGGCGGCTGCCTCGTCGCGGCAGCGCTCACCCTGGCCGGCTGTGGTGGCGGCGGCGAGCGCGCCTCGAGAACCGTGCTCCAGAACAAGGGCTCGGACACCCTGGTCAACGTGGCCCAGGCCTGGGCCGAGAACTACAAGGAGGTCAATCCGAACATCGCCATCGCGGTCACCGGCGGCGGCTCCGGCACCGGCATCTCGGCGATGATCAACGGCACCGTGGACATCGCCAACGCCAGTCGCAAGATGAAGACCAAGGAGCTTGAGATGGCCCGGAGTAACGGCATCGAGCCGGTCGAGCACACGGTTGGCTTCGACGCCCTGGCGATCTTCGTCCATCCCGACAATCCGGTCGACGAATTCAATCTCGAGCAACTGGCCGACATCTACGGCGAGGGCGGCACCACCAAGACCTGGGATCAGCTCGGCGTCGAGGTACCGGGCTGCTCGAGCGGCGAGATCATCCGCGTCAGCCGCCAGAACAACTCGGGCACCTACGTCTACTTCAAGGAGGCCGTGCTCGGGAAGCAACGTGACTACGAGCTCGGCTCGCACGACATGCACGGCTCGAAGGACGTCGTCGACCTGGTCGAGAACACCCCCTGCGCGATCGGCTACAGCGGCCTCGCCTACGCCACCGAGCACGTCAAGATGCCATGCGTTTCCACGGATGCTGAAGGAGGGTGTGTCAGTCCCTCGGTCGATACGGCAATCGACGGCACCTACACGATCGCGCGGCCATTGTTCATGTACACGGCCGGACAGCCCGAGGGAGCGGTCAAGGAATACCTGGACTGGATCCTCTCCCAGGAAGGGCAGTGCATCATTTTGGACAAGGGCTACGCGCCGGTCTTTTCGGTAAGCTGCGGGTAGCTCGAGAGTTCTCGGCAGGCTTCCACCAGGGACCGGGCCGGCTGTAAGCCGGTGGCGACCCACCCGGGAGGTTGTCGTTTCGTTTACCGCAAGCCAAGGAACTGCCATGAGTCACTACGAAGAGCGTCTACAGCAGGATCTCGATGAGATTCAGGGCCGGGTCGATGCCATCGGTTCGACCGTCAGGAAAGCAACGAAGAGGGCGATCGCCGCCTTCTTGACCGGCGACAAGGACCTCGCCTCCGAGATCATCCTGGGAGACCGACCGGTCAACCGAGAAATCCGGGATATCGATCGCCTTTGCCACGTTTTCGTCGTACGGCACCTCCCCAGTGCCGGTCCGCTGCGCTTCGTCTCTTCCGTGCTGCGGCTGGACGTCGAGCTCGAGAGAATCGGCGACTATGCGGTCACCATCTGCCGCGAGGTCATCCAGCTCTCTGAGAAGCCACCAGGCAAGCTCATGAGCGACATCGAGTTGATCTCCAGCCAAGCCATAGAGGTGCTCGAGCAGGCCCTCCAGGCTTTCAAGCAGGGCGACTCCGAGCTCGCCAAAGAGACCCTCGAGACAGCGAACCAGGTTCGCGCGACGTTTCAGAAGGCCTATTCGGATCTGATGAAAGCCGCCAGGAAACAAAAGCGTGAGGTACAGGACCTCTTCGCCCTACTGACCGTGCTCGCCAGCATCGGTCGGGTCGCGAGCCAGGCCAAGAACATCTGTGAGCAAGTGATCTTTGCCAACACTGGTGAGGTCAAAGGCGAGAGGTTCTACCGAATCCTGTTCGTGGACTCACACAACGACAGCCTGAGCCAGATGGCGGCGGCCTTCGCGCGCAAGGCCTTTCCCGCTAGCGGGGAGTACGAGAGCGCCGGTTGGGAGCCCGCCGAGAAGGTCGACATGCAGTGCCTTCACTTTCTCGACCGCAAGAATTTCAGCACCCGCGGCCTCGAGCCACGGCCCATGCCGGCGACCCTCGAAGAGCTCGCCGAGTTTCATCTCGTGATCGGACTCGAGCCAGGAACACGAGAGCGATTCGAGGAGGTTCCCTTCCGCACCGTTGTTTTGGAATGGGACATCGGCGGCTACACACACGATCTGGACCAGGAGCGCTCACAGGCAATGCTGAAGGCGGCCTTCAAAGAGATCAAACACGACATGCGAGAGCTCATGGAAACGCTCCGCGGCGACGAGGCCGACTGAGCGCGAGCTGGCGCCCGACGGACCGACGCGAGTGAATCAATCAGCCGTCAACACCCAGGCGCGCCACGACCGCCGGCGAGACGGAGACCGGCGTGACCGCGACTGGTACATCGACAAGGCCGTGCAGGCCCTGGTCTTCGTTGGCGGAATCTCCGGGATCGTTTTCGTCATCGGCATCTTCGTCTTCATCACCAAGGAGGGATTCGGTTTCATCACCGACACGCTGGACGTCGGTGAATTCTTCACCTCACCACGGTGGCGACCGACCTCAGACCACAACCCGACTTACGGCGCGCTTGCCCTGATCGTCGGTACCGGCAGTGTGACCGGCCTGGCGATGATCGTGTCGGTTCCGTTCTCTCTCGGCGCAGCGATCTACATCGGCGAATTCGCCAAGGGCAAGACCCGAGAGACCCTGAAGATCCTGGTCGAGCTCCTGGCGGCCATACCTTCAGTGGTCTGGGGCTTCATCGGCCTTTCGATCATGAATCCGTTCATCATCAAGACCTTCGACGTTCCGATCGGCCTGAACGTCCTCAACTCGGGCCTGATTCTGGGTTTGATGGCCGCACCGATCATGACCACGATCGCCGAGGACGCTTTGAAAGCGGTGCCCGACACCTACCGGGAAGCCGCCGAGGCGCTCGGCGCGACCCGTTGGCAGGTGGTGCGTCGAGTCGTCCTACCCGCGGCCAAGAACGGGCTCGTTGCCGCCGTCCTGCTCGGCGTCGGCCGCGGCTTCGGGGAGACCATGGCGGTTCTGATGGCCAGCGGCCACTCGGTGAACCTGCCGACCAGCGTGTTCGATTCCGTCCGCGCTCTCACTGCCACGATCGCGGCCGAACTGGGCGAAACCGCGGTCGGATCCGACCACTACCGAGCGCTCTTCACGCTCGGAATCCTCCTCTTCATCGTGACCTTTGTGATCAACCTGACCGCCGATCTCGTGGTTCGCGGCATCCGAAAGAAGTAAGCCCCGAGGCATCCGAGTAGGTATCCAATGTTCGCGCCCACCGAGCTCAACTATAGAAACAAGCGCAACGAGCGCCTGGTCCGCCTCCTGTTTCTCTGGATGGCGGCCATGTTGATCCTGCCCGTCCTGATCATCTTGAGCATCCTGATCTACAAGGGTGGACCGATGATCTCGTTCGATTTCCTGTTTACCGAGCCCACCAACGGCATGACCGCCGGTGGCATTCTGCCGGCTTTGGTCGGAACGGTGTGGCTCGTGGTCGTGGCGCTTCTCGCTTCGGTCCCGATCGGAGTCGCGGCGGCCCTCTACCTGAGCGAGTACGCGCCCGAGAACTGGCTGACCCGAGCCATCAATCTCGCGATCATCAACCTTGCCGGCGTGCCCTCGATCGTTCACGCCTTGTTCGGCGTCGGCGCCTTCGTGCTGTTTTGCAGGTTCGGCACCAGCATTCTCGCCGCCAGCCTCACCCTGGCCGTCATGACCCTGCCGGTCGTCATCGTCGCGACCAAGGAGTCCCTTCAGGCCGTGCCGCAAGCGTTTCGCGAGGCTTGCTGGAACATGGGCGCCACCCGATGGCAGACCATCCGGCGAGTGGTGCTGCCGAACTCGGTGAGCGGCATCCTCACCGGCGTCATTCTCGAGGTCTCCCGTACCGCCGGAGAAACCGCGCCGATCATGTTCACCGGCGCGGCGTTCTTCCTCCCCTTCCTGCCGCAGAGCGTCTTCGATCAGACCATGGCCATGTCGCTGCATCTCTTCGTCATCTCGACCCAGGTTCCGGATGTCCCGGAGGGGCTCCCGTTCGGTGTCGCCCTGGTCCTGATCAGCATGGTCCTGGCAATGAACGCCCTCTCGATCGCTTTTCGCACCTACCTCCGAGGCCGTAAGAAGTGGTAGCCGGTCCACAAGACCAAGACGGCCTCCGGCCTCGGCCTTTCGTCGAGGTCAAGAAACTGGCGATCAGCTACGGCCCCAAGAAGGCTCTTTCGGGCGCCAGCTTCGACATCTTCGAGAACGAGATCTTCGGCATCATCGGACCCGCCAACAGTGGCAAGACCTCGTTTCTGCGCGCCCTGAACCGCATGGACATGTTCGTGCCATCGATGAAGGTCGATGGCACGATCAAATTCGACGGCAGCGACGTCCGGCGCTGGAAGAACGTCTACGCCCTGAGACGGCGCATCGGCGTCGTTTTCCCGCTGCCCGTGGGCCTGCCGCTCTCGGTCTACGACAACGTCGCGCTCGCGCCCAGGCTGGCCGGCATCAAGAAGAAGCCGGATCTGGACGTGATCGTCGAGCGCTGCCTGACCCGGGCCGCGCTCTGGGACGAGGTCAAGGATCGTCTCGACTCTCTCGGAAGCCTTCTGTCCGGTGGCCAGCAGCAGCGGCTCACCATCGCCCGGGCGCTGTCGCAGGATCCGGATCTTCTGCTCCTCGACGAGTTCTCGATCGCGGTCGATCCGGTAACCACAATGCGCATCGAGGACGTCCTGAAAGAGCTCAAGGACGAGATCACCATCATCCTGGTCACCAACCTGGTTCAGCAGACCCGCCGGCTCTCCCAACGCACAGCCTTCTTCCTGTCGGGCGAGCTGGTCGAGGTCGGCGAAACCGAGAAGCTCTTCGAAGGCGAGGTCGCCGACGAGCGGACCAAGGGCTATCTGGAGGGGCGCTTTGGCTAAGAAAGAAGCCCCGGCGATTCGCACCGAGAAGCTCAACCTCTGGTACGGGACCTTCCAGGCCCTTTTCGACGTCGACCTGGAGATCAAGAAGGGACTGATCACGTCTTTGATCGGACCCTCCGGGTGCGGCAAGACGACTCTCCTGAGAAGTGTCAACCGGATCATCGAGCGGCTCGGCTATGTCCGCACGACCGGTAAGATCGAGGTGCACGGTCACGACATCTTTGCGCCCGAAAACGAAATGGTGCAGGTGCGCAAGGAAGGCGGTATGGTCTGCCAGCGGCCCAACCCGCTGCCGCTCTCGATTCGCGACAACGTCCTCTTCGGCTACCGGCTGCATGAGGCCGATGCAAGGACGTTGTCGAAAGCGGATCGCGACGGCATCGTCGAAGAAGCTCTGCGGGAGGTCCTGCTCTGGGACGAGGTCAAGGACCGGCTCGACCGCACGGCGACCGACCTCTCGCTGGAAGAGCAGCAGAAGCTCTGTATCGCGCGCCTCTTGCCGGTCAAGCCCGAGGTCCTGCTGATGGACGAGCCCTGTTCAGCGCTTGACCCTGCAGCCACCGAAGCGGTCGAGGAGCTGATCTGGAAGCTCGCGGGCGAGTACACGATTCTGATCGTCACCCACAACATGGCCCAGGCCCGGCGTGCGAGTCACGAGTGCATCTTCATGCTTCTAGGCAAGGTCATCGAGCACGACCTGACCGAAGAGCTCTTCATGACACCCGAGGACCAGCAGACCGCGGACTACATCGAAGGTCGCTACGGCTAGCCCGACTCTCGTTCTTCCTGCAGCGCAAGAAGTACCGGCATCAGGAGTCGATCCTTCGCTCGACCGGCACCGGCCTTGACCTCGATCAAAGTCGGCAGGTCGAGCACCCGAATCCGCAACGTCTCGTCTCCCACGCTCTCGGTTTTGGCCAGCAAATCGTCGTAGTCCCGTCCATCGTGGAGAGTTCCGAGAAGATCGATCGGGCCCAGGTCCGTCAGCAGTTGCAGCTGACCACCGGCTTCGAGGAGGCCGCGAGTCGGCTTCAGATCTCTACCGGCCGGATCGCGCACAACCGCGTGTAGCTCTTCCAACAGATTGCGCAGGCGGTCCAGGTTCTCGGGAGACCTCTCGTGAACGATATCGAGGTCCCAAGTAGTCGTGGGCGCTCCATGAAGAACCGCCGCGGCACCGCCGATCACCAGGAAATCGACGCCGGCCTCGACCAGTGCCTCGATCAGGGCAGCGAGATCAGCTTGCTTGGGTCGATCCACGACGGATCCGGGAAAGCGCAGCCGTCGCCCTGGTACTCGCCCGAAGACGGTCGCGGTGAGAAAGACTGAGCATCCAGCGAAGCAGAGTCCGATCCACCTCTGCCGCGGCCGCGACGATCAGAGGATCCAGGCGAAGCGCCTGCACGGCATTCCGCGCCGGGAGCACTTCAGAATCCCTGACTTCAGGTAGCCCCATGAGCCGAATGCTAGCACCGCGCCGTAGCGGCCGACTTCTACGACTTGACATTCCGAGGGAGCCGTGCGACCGAGGAATCCCGTCGGCCGACCGGTGAAGGGCTTCGAGAACCGATGTCGAAGGACTCCTCACTATCGCTCGGAATGACAACCGGCGGGCAGCGTCATTCGACCGTCTTTCTTCTCTGTCCCACCCCACGCTTCTGGCCTACCGATTCACTCCTTCAAGTATCGGCTTCAAGAACGGCTTCTCGCGGTAGATCTCTTCCCGAGTCAAACCGTTGAGTTCCCAGGGCAGCACCAGCCACTTGTCGGTTTCGTAGAGGTAGTAGTCCGGCACCCGGTCGGTCCGTCTGCTGGACGGCCGGTACCAAGGAACCGCGACCCGCACCTGGCGTGGCATATTGCGCTTGGTTCGATGGGCGAGCCGGTCGATCACCGCTTGGACGTTCAAGCCCGAGCTGTAGACGTCGTCGACGATCAAAAGGCCGTCCTCGGCATTCAGGTTTTCGAGCAAGTACCGGGTGCCATGGACTCGAATCGCCTCCGCGTTGTCCAGCATCGCCTTGTAGCTGGTCATCCCCCGATAGGAGGTGCGAATCGAGATGTGATCGGTCTCGACCCCCAGATACTGGAGGCACTCCTGCACGGCGATACCGACCGAGGTTCCTCCGCGCCAGACCCCGACGATGACCGTCGGCCGAAAGCCACTCTGATAAATCTTTACTCCTAGTCGGTAGGCGTCCAGCAGAAGATCTTCTTCCCGGATGAACTCTTTCTCCATAAGCTACTCTGACACCTGAGCCACCGACCCCTTGATGACCTCCCAGACCTCCGGCCGCTTCTCGCGAATCTCGTCTATGGTCAAGCCCTCGAGCGAGTACGGGAACTTGATCCACCGGTCGGTCTCGTGGAGGTAGTAGTCCGGCACCAGATCCGTCTCGTTTCGCGACGGCTTGTAGTACGGCACTGCGACCCGGATGTCCTCAGGAGTGTTTAGCCGCGACTTTTCTCGCAGATGCGCGATCAACGCCTGGATCGTGTAGCCAGTGTCGAAAACGTCGTCGACGATCAACAGGCGATCCTCGAACTCGAGGTTCTTGATCAGGTAGCTGGTCCCGTGAATGCGAACTGTCGGAGACCGACCGTCGATTCCTTGATACGAGGACGTCCTGATGGCGATGTGGTCGGTAGGTACCCCGTGGTAGTCGAGAAACTCCTGGACCGCCATACCGATCGGCGCTCCGCCCCGCCAAATGGCGACGATGAAGCTCGGCTTGAACCCGCTTTCGAGGACTTTCGCGCCGAGGCGGAAGGAATCCTCCAAGAGTCCCTGCGCGCTGATGTAGAACTTCTCGCCCATGGAAAGTGTCAGCCGGCCCCGGACCGCACCAGAGTACCCCAGTCCGCGTCCACCTCGAAGAGAGGAGAAGACGGTCGAGACAAGCTGTTTGGCCCGGACAGATAGGTAACAGGTCGACCCGGGGACATAGGTTACAGCTCGGATCTGGGGGCGGGGCGGACGACCGCGGTCGTCCGCCTGGATTAGGCTACCGCTAGAACACGAACTGCCACTGGAGGAGACCGGTGTCCGCGTCGTCGCCTTTGACACCAAACACATTCTGTCCCATGCGATAGGTGAACTGGACCTTTACCTTGTGCTTGTTCCAGAAGTAGTTGATGCCGAGCTCCGTAGCGTCCCACGACGTCTCATAGTTGTCGGCGTCCAGGGTCTCCCAGGCTGCCACAAGCTCGACTGGACTGCCCTTCAGCATGTAGCCGCCTTCGATCTGCATCTTGTCGAGATCGGTGGTACCGCCGCGGTATACCCCTCCGGTGAAAGTCGGATCGACGGTGTCGCCGGAGATCAGCTGATACTCGGCGTCAACCGAGAGACCTTTGCCGCGGACGCCGGCGCTCAACTCGAAACCCTCGGCGCTATCGAGATCCGGCTTCGAGGAGCTTGTGCTCAAACCCGTGGTCGGGTCGGTACGCGTGTTGTTGTCGTCGTCGTTGGCCCAGGTGAATGCCGCGACGCTGAACGAGCTCTTGAAGCCGTCGCTGTGGAAGTCCCCTTGGTCGAACTTCATCGCTCCCCGGGGGTGGAAATCGACCCGCCCCGCGACCACGATGCCCTGGTTCCAATCCGCGGCGTTGTTGGCCGGCGAATCGAAGTCCATTATTTTGGCATCGGGGTCGAGCTGCTGGCTACCGAGCGCGAGGGCCCAATTGACCTTCTTGCTGTCGTTGTGGCCCTCGAGCTTGAAGCCGAGCTGCCGATCGGGTGTGCCGAAGTTGTGGTCACCGACGAAACCACGCTCGACGGTCTGCTGACGCTTCGACGACGTCAAGAACTCACGCGAGAACGGTGTCTTCGAATTGCCGATCGTGAGCTTCTTGTTCTTCCAGCCCTTGTACTGCATGTAGGCGTCCTTGACCGCAACCTCGTTGCCGTCGAGGCTTTTGCCGAAGTCGAACTGGATCTTGCCGACCCAGTCCTTGGACACCGTGCCTGAGATATAGGGGCGCAAGCGGCGGAAGAAAACCTCGTCTCTCGCGTCTCCGTCGTCGGGATCGACCCTCGCATACTGGATCTGAATGCGCCCCCCGATCTCGATCTTCTTGTCGCCTTCTTCATAGACGACAACCCCCGCGGCGGCAGGCGCAGCCAGAGTCGCTACCGAAGCAAGCGCGGCAAAAGCGCCGCCAAGAACTCTCTTGAACACGTACTTCTCCTCTCTTCTTTCCTTACTATTCGGACAGTGTTGTGTGGAGTCTTATCGGCCGGAAGCCCGAAGAGGCCGCCTAACACTCGCTAACCTAGAAAGCATGAGGCGCAAACTCACGTCGCCCTTGTGACAGCCCGGTGACAGGTTTCGTGGAAAGCTGCGCGAGATCTCTAGCAACTGCTGGAGGACGACAAGACCGTCAAGGTGATCCGCATGTGGACCCACTACGAGTAGGTGGTTCTGGCCGACGGAAGCCGCACACGAAACAGCGAGCCGCGGCCGAGCTCGCTTTCCACCTCCACCGTGCCGCCATGCAGATTGGCCGCGTGCTTGACAATGGCGAGACCCAGTCCGGTGCCACCCTCTTCCCGGGAACGGCCTTTGTCTACCCGGTAGAAGCGCTCAAAGAGCCGCTCGGTCGAGTCGGTCGGGATGCCTATTCCCGTGTCCTCTACCTCCAGCACGACATCGTGCCCAGACTGCAGCAATCTGACCTGGATCTCTCCACCGGCTCGGTTGTACTTCACGGCATTGGCGAGGAGGTTGGCACACAGTCGCTCTAGCGCAACGGCGTCTCCCTCGATCACGCGAACCGGTCGCAAGTCGGTCTCGAGATCTAGTTTCTTCTTGGCAACCCTCTCGCCCACTTCCTCGACCGCTTCCGCAACGATGCGGCCCATATCGACGTCGGTCATGCGTCCTTGATCCGCGGCGTGCTCGAGCCGCGACAGCGTCAACAGGTCGGAGAGCAACGCTTCGAGACGCGTACATTGCTTGAGGATCCGTTTGAGGAACCGCTTCGACGCCTTGGGATCGTCCTTGGCACCATCCGTCAGCGTCTCCGCAAAGCCACGAATCGCCGACAGCGGGGTCTTCAACTCGTGCGAGACGTTGGCCACGAAATCGCGGCGAATCTCAGTCAGGCGCAGGAGCTCGGTGACCTCTTCGGCGACCACGACCGCGCCGCCCGATTCGCTCAGAGGAGCACTCTTGAGAATCAGAGTCCTGGATGTTCCAGAATCGGGATCCGGCAGCTCGAGCTCGATCTGTTGCTGCTGCTGGTCTTCGAGCGTCGCGGTCAGCATCCGATTGAGGGCGGTCCGGTTACTGAGCTCTAGCACCGACTCCCCCTCCACCTCGTCGCCCAGGCCGAAGAGCTCGCGCCATTGGGGATTGGCAAGAGATACCCTGCCGTTCGCATCCGAGACCAGGACTCCTTCCGACATGCCATCCACAACAGCCTCTAATCGCTGGCTCTCCGATTCGACCTGGCTCAGGCGTTTGTCGGCGTCTCCCGAGAGCCGACTGAGCCGCGCCTCGGCCGCCCGGATCACTAGATGGCTCGCGGCGACCGAAATCAGCCCCACCACCACTGCGCTCGCTCCCAAGACCTTCGCAGACGGGATCTCACCGAATCGGCTCCAGAAGAGAACCAACAACGCGATGCTAAGAAACACGGCGCCGAATACCGCGAGAAACGTCTTGAAACCGAAGCTCAAGCTGGGCTCAGGCCTTCAGCCGGTAACCGACGCCGATGACGGTCTCGATTCGCGTCGCTTCTCGACCGAGTTTCTTGCGTAAACGGCGAACATGCGTATCCACGGTGCGACTATCGACGTCCTCGGAGTATCGCCAAACGTCCGCAAGGAGCTGGGTTCGCGTTTGAACTCGCCCAGCCCGCTCCATCAGGACTCTAATCAATCGAAACTCGGTCGCCGTCACCTCGACTTCGATCCCGTTCACAAGCAACCGATGGGCCGGAATGTCGAGTTCCAACCCACCCACGCGCGACGTCTCGGCTCCGGAGGGCGAACCGTTACTCCGGCGAAGAACCGCCTTGACTCGCAAGACGACTTCTCGCGGGCTGAACGGCTTCGCCAGATAATCGTCAGCGCCCAGCTCAAGGCCCACGATGCGATCCACCTCCTGGTCCTTGGCGGTGAGCATGATCAAGGGGATCTCGGCGGTCTCGCGACTTCGCTTCAGAAGCCGAGTGATCTCGAGGCCGTCCATTCCTGGAAGCATCAAGTCCAGCAGCAACAAGTCCGGCGGGTTCTTCCGAATTCCCTCGAGAGCTTCATCACCTCTCGAAAACGCGTCCACGGCATAGCCTTCGCGCTCGAGGTTGTAGCGGAGGATTTCGAGAATGTCGGGCTCATCCTCGACGACGACGATTCGCTGACGAGACATCAAACGAGCTTAGCAGGAGGCCTATCTGTTCCTCGGGCTCAGAAGCCGTAGATCGTCGACAGCGACAAGGTGTCCACCAAGTCCGAAATGTCGACTCCGACATCGAGCTGGAATCGCCGAAAAACGAAACCGACTCCGGCGCTCCAGTGGATCTCGTCCTCGCCACGCCGGAACAGAGCCTGATCCAAGATCTCATCCGGCTCCGCCGGGCCTTCAAACCGCAGCCGGTGGTCGGGGTCCAGCCAGACGCCCCCGCGCAAGGCGATCACCGGCCTCCGCTCGAGAAAGACAAACTCCGCACCCAGGTGGAGCTCATCCGCGTCGTCGATGAAGGTTTGGTTTTCGAAAGTGATGCTCTCGACGATGGCCGAGTACTCGACCCGGTCCCACTCGAAGCTCAGAGTCAGGCGATCGCCGGGGGCGCGGTAGCCGAGGCCCAGGCCGTAGACGTCGGGAAACGAGAGCGGCGAGGTGAATCCGAACAGCGTGGTTCCCGGCGGCAAGTCCGGATTGGAACGGCCCGAGCGGATCTCGACGCTGAAGTCATCCGTTTCCGGACCCTCCCGGTAGGCCCCACCCACCCGCCAGTGCGCGGTCGGACTCCACAGGAAGCCCGCCGTCAAGCCCCAGTCGGAGTCGTCCACCTTGAAGAAAAGGTTTTCGAAGTTACGTTCGGGCCGGTAGGGGTTGCGCTCGAAGAAAGCGTTCTCAATATCGAACGTGAAACGCTCTTCGGTGCCGGTCAGCCCGATGTCGAAATAGACCCAGCCGACACCGAGGCTGAGGGTATCGGTCGCCTGCCAGGCTCCGGTCATACCGTAGCCCACAATGTCGTAGCTGGTGGCAATGCGTCGGTCGAGCTCGCGCCGGAAACCGGTGTCGGGCGGGAACGGAGTCGCAAAGAGGCCCTGGGTCTCGCCCCTGAACTCGAAGTTCGAGAACACGTGCCGGTAGAACGCCAGCGACCATCGATTCTTGGGGTAGACGTAGGACAGGAACGAGAGCTCGGCCACTTCCTGTTCGGATTGGCCCAGCCGCAGCCCTGGGACCCGGTCGAGACCGAATCCGCTGGGCTCACCGCTGATCCGACCGCCGACGGTGTAGGGCGTCGAATAACTCACCGTGCGTCCCTCGACCGAGACCTCGGGCTCGATGATCTGCACCAGTCCGGCAGGGTTGGCAAACGCGGCGGTGGCGTCGTCGGCCAGGGCCATAAAAGCGCCGCCGAAGCCCAGGCTACGAGCACCCGGGTTCGAGACGCTGAACTGGAAGGTGCTGAATCCTGCTTGCGCCTCGACGGCGACCGGCACGGCAAAGAGGCCGAAACAAAGCAAAGCAAGCGCCTGCAGGCGCACTCCTTGTGCCATTGATCGATTTGTACCCGATTCCGCGTCTCACGCAACGACTTGCAGGGTGGGAGACCCCGGCCACCCCCCCGGGCGGGCACTGGCTGGAGCCGCCTGGCGCTGACCGGCGCATAAGACTGCGGTAATTGAACCGCAATGTCGCGTGATTGAGTAGAGCGGGTCCTCTCGAAGCCCGCCGAAGGGAGTACGAGATGAGAAGAAATGGATTGCTAGCTTTCGCAGTCATGCTCTCGGCGTGCACCGCCGTTCACTACGAATCGCCCCGATTGGCCGAGCGCGAACCCGCCCGGGACACGGTCGCGGTGCTGCCATTCGAGATGGTCTTCACGGGTCAGGTCCCCGCCGACGTCAGCCCGGACGAGATCCTGGCCATCGAAGAAGCCGAGAGCCTCGCCTTTCAGCACGCCTTCTACAACCGGCTTCTCGATCGCTCGAGCGCGACCCGCAAGCGGCCGATCCTGGTCCGCCTCCAGCCCATCGAAACCACGAATCGCATTCTGAGCGAGAGTGAGATCGGAATTCGAGAGAGCTGGGACCTGCCGGCCGAAGAGCTCGCTCAGACACTCGACGTAGACGCGGTGATCCGGACCCGCGTGGTCAAGGAGCGCTATCTCTCCGACCTGGCCTCGTACGGCACCGAGGTCGGCCTGGAAGTTCTCCATCGAGCGACCGAGGGCCGCAGCGACTGGCTGATCCCGCCCGGTCTGACCCGGACCCACGACATCCACGCCGACAGCGAGCTGGTCAGCTGTCCTGACGGCGATCTGCTCTGGAAGGTCGAGGTGCATCGGGCCACGGATTGGCGGCGTCCGGCCAACGACGTCATCGTCGGGATCACCGGAAAGCTATCGAAGAAATTCCCCTACCGTGGCTGAGCCTACAGTAGCTGAGCCCGCCGGACGGAGCCCGCCGCGAAGCTGTGCCGGCTACCCGGTCGGGGTGGCGCGGCTCCCGTCTCTGAGGGTATTGAGGGCACTGCCAACGCCTGCCAGGGTCGATCCAGCGATGACTCCTCGGGTTCGCAGTGTGCGCGCCATGTTGGTGGTGTGTCTGATGTGCGCGATCGCGCCGGCCGCGCTGAGCGCGCAGGCCAACACGAGCCTCGAGTTCAGCTTCTCGAATCCCGGCGCGCGCAGCCTCGGTTTCGGCGGCGCCTTCATCGCCCTGGCCGACGATGCGACCGCTGCATTCGCAAACCCGGCCGGCCTGATCCAGATTGCAGAGCCTGAGCTCTCCGTCGAAGGGCGGTCCTGGAGTTATTCGACGCCCTACACCAGCGGCGGCCGAGCGGCCGGAGAGCCCACCGGCCGGGGCATCGACACCGTAGCGGTCCCACTGCGAGCGGAATCAACGGCGGACCTCACCGGACTCTCCTATGTTTCTCTTGTCTACCCACGCACGCGCTGGTCATTGGCCTTTTTCCAGCATCAGCTGGCGAACTTCGAGTTCGGCCTGGAGACCCAGGGGCTCTTCGGCCCGGTCGCCGGAGTTTCCGACAACTTCAGATCCCAGATCCAGACCAGTCGCATCGACCTCGAGATCCTCACCCGGGGGCTAGCACTGGGATTCCGCGCCGGTGACAAGTGGAGCCTCGGTCTCGGCCTGTCTCATCTCGACCCCAGTATTCTCATTTTCGGCTGGGACTATCTCCCGGACGAGAACACGGTCGAGAGCCACTTCTCGGAGGCGTCCTTTCTTCCGGAACGGTTGGAACAGATCGTCACACTCGAGGGCAACGAGGCCGACTGGGGCCTGACCGCGGGATTCCTGTGGCGTATGACGGAGCATTGGAACCTGGGCGGTCTCTACCGGCAAGGAGCGGATTTCGATTTCGAGTTGAGTCTCGAGGCCGGTCCTGCCGATCCCGATCTCCCCCCCGGTTTTCGGATCGTCGATGGCTTCGAGGCGCCCTACAGCTTTCCCGACGTTTTCGGTCTGGGAGCGGCCTACCGTTCGCGGGACGGCCGCTGGACCGGAGCCTTGGAGTGGAAACGTGTCGAGTACTCGACCTTCCTCGAGAGTCTTCTTCCCCAGCAGCGGGACGACGGGGAGACCCTGGACGATGCCGACGAGATCCATCTCGGCGGCGAGTACGCCTTCTTCGCCGGCACCTCGGTGCTGGCTATCCGCCTGGGCCTCTGGCACGACCCCGACCACCAGATCCGCAGCGAAGCCGACCCTGCTGAAGAACCCTTTCTCCGGGCCATCCTACCGGCGGGTGAAGACGAGCTGCATCTAACCGGCGGCTTCGGCATCGCCTTCGAACGACTTCAGATCGACCTGGGAATCGATCTTTCCGAGCGCATCGACACGGCGTCGCTCTCGGCCATCTACGGTTTCTGAGGTCAGGCTTCGATGTCTTTCTCAACGGCAGTTGGAACCCGCACTCGAATGGCGCTGGCGGTATGTCTGACGGCTCTTGCGCCGGCGGTTCTGAACGCCCAGGTGATTACCACCGTCGAGTTCAGCTTCTCCAACCCGGGCGCCCGCAGCCTTGGGCTCGGTGGCGCGTTCGTGGCTCTCGCGGACGACGCCACCGCGGCGTTTGCCAATCCGGCGGGGTTGATTCAGCTCACCGAGCCCGAGGTCTCGATAGAAGGCCGTTCCTGGAGCTCCACGACGCCTTACACGTCCGGAGGACGAGCCGCCGGCGAACCCACCGGACTCGGTATCGATACGATTGCGTTCCCGCTGCGCGGGGCGTCGAGCGCGGATCTGACGGGGCTCTCGTTCGTCTCGCTGGTCTACCCGGCGCACAGCTGGTCGTTTGCGTTCTTCCAGCACCAGCTGCTCAACTTCGAGATGGCTCAGGAGATCCAGGGTATCTTCACGCCCGGTCAGGGTATCGCGGGGACCTGGCGTGGTCCGATCGAACGGGCTTTCTTCGACTTCGACATCACCACCCACTCTCTGGCCGCCGGCTATCGCATGAACGATCAATTGAGCCTAGGGCTGGGTTTGTCCTACTTTGATCCCGCGACATACTTCGTCGGCGACGAGTATCTACCCGACGACGATACGGTGGCGGGCTACTTTGCAGCCGCATCGTTTCTACCCGAGCGGTTGTCGCACCATGTCCGAGGCGAGATCTCAGGGGGTGATTGGGGCCTGACGGGCGGCTTCCTGTGGAGCTTTGCCCGCGACTGGAGGCTAGGCGGCGTTTACCGGGAAGGCCCCAAGCTCGCGCTCCGTGGAGTTCTCACCGCAGGTCCCGTCCATCCGGACCTTCCACCCGGTCAGAGTGTCGACATCGGCACCTCACCTTGGCATTTCCCGGACGTCTACGGCCTGGGACTCTCCTACCGATCCACGGACGGCCACTGGACCGCCGGTTTCGAATGGAACCGAGTCGAGTACTCGGTCGTCATCGAGAGCCTGGCGCCGGAGCTCTCTTCCGGGCAGACCATCGACGATGCCGACGAGCTGCACGTCGGCGCTGAGTACGCCTTCTTCGTAGGCCCAGCGGTCTTGGCCGTCCGCCTGGGGGCCTGGCAGGATCCCGATCATCTGGTGCGGGACCGGACCGGCGATCCCCTCGCTAGAGCCGAGACGGTTCCCGGTGAAGACGAGCTACACATGGCCGCCGGCTTCGGTGTCGTTTTCGAAAAGGTCCAGATCGATTTCGGAGTGGACGTCTCGGAACGCCGAGACACCGCCTCGCTATCGACCATCTATAGCTTCTAGGAGAGGTATTCAAGAAATCGTACATGCGACCGCAAGCGACTAGGACTCTCTCAATCGGACCGGGCATGTGGATCGCGCCGTTGATGGTGCTGATCGCCGTGCTGACCGTCCTGGCTCCACCAGCGCTCGCCGACCTCTGGTACGAGCACTACGCCGCGGCTGAAAAGGCCCTGTCCGATGAGCGCTGGGCCGACGCGATCGAAGAGCTCAACAGCGCCATCGAGAAGAAAGGCGACTCCGGGGCCCGCGCGCGGACCTACGGCATGAAGTTCACCGCCTACTTCCCCTATCTCAAGCTGGGCATCGCCTATTACGAGCTCAGCCAGCTCGACGCTGCGCTCCAGGCGTTCGAGACCGAGGAGCGCCTTGGCGCGATCGCTCAGTCGGAGCCCGATCGCGCCGAGCTCGAACGCTACCGACAGCTGGCGCTCGCGGCACAGCGATCCGCGGTCGATGAGGAGGCCGAGCGAATCGGTGACGTCGTCCGGGAGAGCCTGATCGCGGCCGACCGGCTCGAAGGCGAGAACGACATCGAAGGAGCCATTGCCGCCCTGGGAAGGGCACTTGCGGTCGCACCCGAGGACTCCCGCGCCCTCGAAACCCTCGACCGCCTGCGCTCCGAGCTGGCAGCGCAGCAGCAACGCCGGGATCTTCAAAAGAGGATCTCCGAGCTCATCGATCGTGGCCGGAGCCTGCACGCTCAGGGTCTGTTCGCCGAAGCCTCGAGCGTCTTGCGGCAGGCCCTGAGTCTGACCGAGGACTCCGAAGCCCGAGCCCTCTTCGAAGACGCTCAGCAGCAGCTTCGGGGCCAGATCCAAGCCGACGAGCGTTCGCGCTCGGTCGCACTCGCTCTCACCGAGGCGGCCGATCTTCAACGCGCGGGCCGGACCGAAGAAGCCCTCGAACGCCTTCAGCCGACTCTCGCGCTCGAGCCCGACAACAGCGAAGCGCTGGCTCTCGAGCGCACCTTGCTGGACCTGAGGGCGCAAGCGGACCAGGACCGCCTCAGAGGCGAAGCCGTCGAAGGTTTTCTCGCCGAGGGCGAAACGGCATTGGCCACAGGCCGGTTCGAAGACGCTCTGGCGGCGGCCAACCGGGTCCTTGCCGTC
>JAAENP010000424.1 GCA_024224155.1 bacterium | reverse complement strand
GCTGTTAGAGCCGGGGCCACGCATCCCTCGTTCCTTCGAGCCCTACATCTACTCCCGGGACGAGCTGCAGCGCCTCCTCGATGCGACGGCGATCCTGGAAGACAGCCGCTCGCCGCTGCAGCACGCGACCTTCCGGACGCTGCTACTGGCCCTCTACGGCGCAGGGCTCCGGCCAAGCGAGGGCTTGCGCCTGCGGTGCTGCGATGTGGATCTCGACGAGCGCGTCCTCGCCATCTGGG
The DNA here is from genome assembly GCA_024224155.1 of bacterium. Classification (NCBI taxonomy): domain Bacteria; species bacterium. The sequence goes on along the minus strand of JAAENP010000424.1, from coordinate 1,421 downwards.
ACACGAAGTTCTTCAAGTCTCGGCTCGTGCCCATCGGCACCGCGCTGTCCGCGGCGCTCGGTACGTACCACAAGGCCCGCCAACGTCTGCCGATGCCGGCCGGGACTCGATCGGCCTTCTTCGCTTCGCACACGGGCAACGCGATCACGCTCGGCAGGCTTGAGAACGTGTTTGTTCGACTCCGTGAGCATGCCGGAGTCCAACGCCCACCGGGCGCTCGCTGGCAACCGCGGCTTCACGACATGCGGCACGCCTTTGCCGTACATCGGCTGATCGCCTGGTACCGCGAGGGCGCGGACGTCCAGGCCTGCCTGCCGCTGCTGTCGACCTATCTGGGCCACGTCAACGTTTCCGGGACGCAGGCCTACCTGACCATGACCCCTGAGCTGCTCGCCGAGGCATCGAAGCGCTTCGAGCGCTACGCCGCCATCGGCGAGGAGGAGAAACACGATGCCTGACCACCACTTGATGGGCCCCTTCGTCCGCCGGTTCCTGCTTGAGGAGCTGGTCGCCGACCGCAACCTCAGCCTCAACACGCAGAGGAGCTATCGCGACGCGATTCGCTTGCTCTTCGTCTTCGTCGCCGAGCGCCACTCGACCGACCCCACCCGCGTCACCGTCGAGCAACTCGACGCGACGGTAGTGCGCGGCTTCCTTGCCCACCTCGAAAACGATCGCGGCAATTCGATCGCCACCAGAAACCAACGTCTCGCGGCCCTCCACTCGCTGTTTCGGTTCATCGGGCGCCTCGTCCCGGAGTTGGACGACCATGCTGCACAGATCCAGGCGATCCCGCTGCGCCGCACGGCTACGCCCGTCATGCCCTACCTCGACAAGCACGAGATCGACGCCCTGCTCGCGGTCCCCATTCGCAACCGTGCGCAAGGCCGTCGTGACTACGCACTGCTCCTGTTTCTCTATAACACCGGCGCGCGAGCCACCGAGGCCGCCCAAGTCACCGTCGCGGATCTCACCCTCGGAAGCTCGCCATCAGCCCGCTTCGACGGCAAAGGCAGGAAGATCCGCACCTGCCCTCTCTGGCCGCGTACCGCCAAGATCCTGAGGGATCTGCTCGGCCGGCGCATCGACGGCCCTCGCAAGTCCCCCGTCTTCCTCAACGTCCGGGGTCAGCCGATGACGCGCTATGGCGTCCACGCGCTCGTCGCGCGGACTGTCGACAAGGCTGTCGAGACCCTGCCGTCGCTGCGAGACAAGCGGGTCAGTCCGCACACCATCCGCCATACGATGGCGGTACACCTGCTCCGCGCAGGCGTGGACATCAACACGATCCGCGCCTGGCTGGGACACGTCTCCCTTGAGACCACCAATCGTTACGCTGAGGTCGACTTGGAGATGAAGGCCCACGCGCTGGAGACATGCGCGGTCACCGGGTCGGATTTCGCGCTCAAGCGCACGCCGAG
>JAAENP010000423.1 GCA_024224155.1 bacterium | reverse complement strand
TTCTTCGCCTATCTGAGCCAGCTCATTCCCCGCAACCTGGCCTCCGCGGTCATCGAGGACAACTACCTGGCGGTGCTCTTCTTCTCGGTCCTGATGGGGGTGGCCATCGGCTATGCCCCGGCGGAGGGTCGCGGCCCCGCGCTGGGCGTCATCGAGACCTTCTTCGACGCCCTGCTGCGGATCATCAACTGGATCATCTTCCTGCTGCCGCTGGGCCTGGCGTGCATCGTCGCCGGCGAGGTGGCCCGCGGAGGGCTCGAGTTCGTGCCGGTGCTCGGCAAGCTGATCGTGGTCAGCGCGGTGACCACGGTGGTCGCCATGGTGCTCTTCGGCGTCACCATCTGGCTGGCGGTGGGCGGGCGCCTGGCCGACGTCTTTCGCGGCGTGCGGGCGCCCCTGGTGGTCGCCTTCGCCACCTCGTCTTCGATGGCGTCGATCCCGGCGGCGATGATCGCGCTCAAGCGGCACTTCGGTCTGGCGGAGGAGAACGTCAAGCTGCTGCTGCCCCTGGGCGTGATGATGAACCCGATCGGCAGCGCGCTCTTCTTCAGCCTGTCGGCGATCTTCGCGGTCCAGCTCCACGCCCAGGCGCCGGGCCTCCTACAGCTCGACACCCTGGCGATGATCGTCGTCGGCTCGGTGCTGGCGGGGCTGGCGGCGATGGGTCTGCCCGGCCCCAGCGCGGTCTGGATGCTGGGCATCATCCTCGAGCCGATCGGCGTGCCGCCGGAGGTCGGGATCATCGCGCTGCTGGCGGTCGCCCCGATCATCGATCCGCTGTTCACCATGGTCAACGTGATGGGCAACTGCACGGCCACCTGCGTCCTCGACCGCAGGCTGGCGAGCCCGGAGCCGGAGGACGGGGCAGGCTCTGCTTCTTCACCCCGTAGATCCTATGCTGGCCAGCCGCCGTGGTACCGGGGCCGCCAGCGGGTCGCGGGAGGCGCTCCCAAGGTCAGTGGGAATGCGAAACGGGCCACGGTTGTTGAGCTTCCTACAGCTAACAACCTTAGGAGGAAACTCATGAGTACGACCGTGACCCAGAACGCAGAGTCTACCAACCGCCCGCTGTTTGTGTCTCTCGAGCTGAGCAACTCGAATTGGAAGTTGGGTTCGGGTCTGAGTCTGGGGCAAAAGCCCCGCGAGGTGAACGTTCCGGCGGGCGATCTGAGTCGCCTGGAGCGCGAGCTGGCGGCGGCGAAGAGGCGCTTCGGCCTGGCGGCGGAAGCTCCGGTCCTGAGCTGCTACGAAGCGGGCCGGGATGGTTTCTGGCTGCACCGGCATCTGGAAGGTGAGCTGCGGATCGCCAACGTGGTGATCGATCCCGCGAGCGTGTCGGTGAATCGGCGCGCCCGACGGGCGAAGACGGACGCTTTGGACGTGCGGAAGCTGTTCAAGCACCTGATCCGGTCGCAGGACGATCCGAAAGAGTGGAGCGTGGTCCGGGTGCCGAGTGTGGAGGAGGAAGATCAGCGGCATCTGCATCGCGAGCTGGTGACGCTCAAGGGCGAGAAGACGCGTCACAGCAATCGCATCCAGTCTCTGTTGGTACTTCACGGAATCCGGTGCTCGGTGGGCCGGAAGTTCTTGCACCTTCTCACCGAGATGCGCTTGTCCGATGGTTCGCCGCTGCCGCGGCAGTTGCGCTCTCGCCTGGAGCGGGAGTACGCGCGCTGGGCGTTGGTGGTCGAGCAGATCGCAGAGCTGACCAAGCAACGCCGTGAGGCGTTGCGCGAAGGGCAGGGTCCGGTGGCTGAGAAGGCTCGCCGGCTGAAGCGTCTGCGGGGGATCGGCGAGAACGGGAGCTGGCAGTTGTCCAGCGAGCTGTTCAGCTGGCGCCACTTCGCCAATCGGCGCCAGCTGGGCAGCTACGGGGGCCTGACGCCGACGCCCCACCAGAGCGGAGGTCCGGCACGCGAGCAGGGGATCGACAAGGCCGGCAACGCCTGGATCCGGCCAACGCTGATTCAACTCGCGTGGGGCTGGTTGCGCTTCCAGCCCAACAGCCAGCTCAGTCGCTGGTTTGAAGAGCGCTACGGGCAAGGCACGCGCCGATCTCGGCGCGTGGGGATCGTCGCTTTGGCCCGCAAGCTGTTGATCGCGCTGTGGCGCTTTGTCGAGCATGGCGTCGTTCCCGAGGGAGCGATTCTGAAGTCGTAGTCAGTGGCCTGAGGCCGACATCGAACGTCTGGCTTCCCGGAGGACGCACAACGGAAGAAGATCACGCGACATCGCCGATTCCAGAAGCCGGTGGGAGCGCGTCCGTGCCCACCCAGGGTCACCTACGGTACCGATTCTGTAGATTGGACCGCTCCCGACCGCGCTTCCCAGGCGCCTTGAGGCGTACGCAGCATTAGGTGTCCGACCTGAGCGTCGGCACGGATAGAAGGTCGTTCGAGGTGACACTCACCCAGAACTCCTCATGGAAGCCGCCGGCCTTTCGGAACTCGACGACGTGCGTAGACGGAAGAGGAACATCAGCGTGGCGCCGACCAGGGGAGAAATTTTGCTCGGAAGCAATCCCTCCTCTCATCCCTCCCAACCAAGCCATGAAGACACCTAATGGCGCCAGATATCGAGCGAGCTACCATGTTCGACACGGGATTGGTTTACGCAGAAGAAGCCAGAGAATTGGGGCTTGACAAACAGTGGCCACATAGAAGGGTGGGCCTTGGCCCACCTTCCGGCCGCAGGCCGGAAACATCTCGGAATGGGCGTGCACGACC
>JAAENP010000422.1 GCA_024224155.1 bacterium | reverse complement strand
GCGGTAGGCCTGCCTGGGCGTGATGGTGCTGGCGATGGGGCCCGCGGGCGTGGCGCAGGTGCCCGTCGTCCGTCCGGGTGCGGGGGGCGAGCCGGCGCGCGAGCTCAGCGCCGAGGAGGCGATCGAGATTGCCGAGACCAGCTACTCGCCGGCCGACGCGCTGTTCATGCAGGACATGGTCCCGCACCATCACCAGGCGATCGAGATGGCCGAGCTGGTGGCCGAGCGGACGAACCGGCCCGAGCTGATCGACGTCGCCGGGCGCATCAACGCCTCGCAGGGGGACGAGATCGCGTTCATGCAGCAGTGGCTGCGCGAGCGCGGCGAGCCCGTGCCCGATCCGACCGCGCACCACGCGATGCACACCAGCCACCAGATGGCCGGAATGGCGACGCCGGAGCAGATGGCCGAGCTCGCTACGTTGAAAGGCACGGCCTTCGACCGCCTGTTCCTGGAATTGATGATCCCCCACCACGAGGGCGCGGTGACCATGGTCGAGGAGCTGCTCGAGCTGCCGGGCTCGGCCTACGACCCGGTGCTGTTCGAGTTCACCACGGACGTCACCAACGACCAGAACGCCGAGATCGAGCGCATGAACGCACTCCTGGTCAGTCTGTCCGACGACCCGCGGGCGGCGTTGGCCGCCGGGTTCGATAACGCCGGCCAGGCTTTGCTGAACCTCGAGCTCGTGGCCTCGCTACCCAAACCGGCCGGGTTCTTCGACCCGCAGAACCCGGCGGGGCTGCCGCCGAAGCGGTTGAAGAAGGACACCACCGTGGAGGAAGCGCCCGAGGCCGATGCCGACCCTGCTCCCGAGGAGCCCCAAAAGGAAGACGAGGAGGAGGACGACGACTCCGACGCTCGCTCGCCGCTGCTCTCATTCGCCAACACCGACATGGCCTTTGCCGGTGACGTGATGGTGGCCGGCAACTACCACGGCTTCAACGTCTACCGGCTGGCCGGCGACGGGCCGCCGCAACTCTTGAGCTCGGTGGTCTGCCCGGGCGGCCAGGGCGATGTCTCGATCGTCGGTGACCTGCTGATCATGTCGGTCGAGCAGACCCGTGGGCGGCTCGATTGCGGCCTCGAGGGCGTGAATGAAGACGTCAGCGCCGAGCGATTCCGAGGGCTTCGTATCATCGACATCAGCGATCTCACCCGGCCGGGCAGGTGGGCGCGGTCCAGACCTGCCGCGGCTCGCATACGCACTCGGTCGTCTCAGGGCCGGGCGAAGACGGCAAGATCGTCGTCTACAACTCGGGCACCAGCTCCGTGCGTGAGGAGGAGGAGCTCGAAGGCTGCATCGACGAGTCTCCCGGCGATGACCGCACGGCGCTGTTCCGCATCGACGTCATCGAGATCCCGGTCGACGATCCGTCGAAGGCCCGCATTGTCGACAGCCCGGCCGTGTTTGCCGATCTCGAGCTGGGCGTGCTGGCCGGGCTGTGGAAAGGCGGCGACCACGGCGACGACACGCAGAAGACCAAGCGGACCGATCAGTGCCACGACATCACCGTGTTCCCCGAGCGTGGGATCGCCGCCGGTGCGTGCTCGGGCAACGGCATCCTGTTCGACATCTCCGATCCGCTGAAACCCAAGCGCATCGACGCGGTCGTCGACAAGGGCTTTGCCTACTGGCACTCGGCGACGTTCAACAACGACGGCACCAAGGTCATCTTCACCGACGAGTGGGGTGGCGGCAGCCGGCCGCGCTGCCGCGCCTACGACCCTCTCGACTGGGGCGCGGACGCGATCTACGACATCGTCCCAACTGAGACCGGGGTCAAGCTCGAGTTCCGCTCCTACTACAAGCTGCCGGCACCGCAGTTGGAGGAGGAAAACTGCGTGGCGCACAATGGCTCCGTCGTGCCTGTGCCCGGGCGCGACATCTTCGTCCAGGCCTGGTACCAGGGCGGCCTCTCGGTGGTCGACTTTACCGACTCGGCCAACCCGGTCGAGATCGCCTATTTCGACCGCGGGCCCATCGACGCCGAGGACCTGGTTCTCGGCGGCTACTGGTCGACCTACTGGTATGACGGCCGGATCTACGGCACCGAGATCGCGCGCGGATTGGACGTGCTGGCGCTCGTGCCCAGTGAATACCTGTCCGAGCACGAGATCGCCGCGGCGGCCGTGGCCGATGGAGGCGGCGTGTTCAACCCGCAGCAGCAGTTCCGCGTCGACTGGCCGGTCGAGCCGGTCGTGGCCCAGGCGTACCTGGACCAGCTCGAGCGGAGCGAGGAGTTGTCAGAGTCGCTCGCGGTCGACCTGGCCCGAGCGCTCGACCGCTCGGCGGCGCGGCTCGAGGACGGCGCGCGTGACGCAGATCTGGCCACCGGACTGGAATCGCTGGCGGCGGCGCTCGAAACGGACGCGACCGGCGACTCGATCGCACAAATACGGCGGGCCGCGCTGGGCAAGACGTTGAGCGGGATCGCGGCAAGGCTGCGCTGAAGCGCTATCCAGACTGCTCGAGAATCAGTCTTTCTTTGGTGCACTGGTGGTGCAGTAGAAGGCAACTTCTGACGGTTTCTACGGGTGGCACCTCTTTCCTCGAGTGCCACCCGCGAGCCGCTACTCCACATAGATCGGGGCGATTCGCCCCAGCACGGTGTCGAGATTTCCGAGCCCGATGGTCATCCAGTGACGACCGCGGTCCCGCGGCTCGAGCTCGATCTTGACCGAGAACTTCTTCTTGGCCCCGATCTCGGCGGTGAAGATCTTGGTGCCGATCACCACGCTGATCGTCTCGTGCGGCCCGGGCTTTTTGACCTTGCCTTTGAGGACATAGCTTCGGCCCACCTCATAGCGGCTACCGAGCGGCCGTTTGAGCTTCAAACCCAGGATGTCTCGCTTGCCCAACTCGGGGTAGGAGACCGTGAAGTCGCCATCCACCCGGGGATGGCTTCGTGGCCGAATCTCGGTCTGCACGTCCATCATCCCTAGGGTGGCAATCTCGAGCGACGGGATACCGGCGAGACTCTCGACCCCGGTGACGTCGGGGTCTGAGATCCGTTTCGCGTAGAAATTGAACCAGCGCAGGTCGGTCTTACTCAAGAGGCGCTCGGGCGACACGACGATCATCGCCCGGCGCCAGACGGCCGGCACCACCGGCCCACGGCGCTCGCCGTAGACGCGCTGGATGTCTTCGATGGTGACCTCGGTCCAGTCCTCGTCGAGACGCGTCCCCGGGGCGGTGCTTCGCGGAGCTCCCTGTTTGGCTCCGAGATACATCCGTGGCACGTCGTCGGCCTCCAGGAAGCCCATGGCGTAGAGCGTCAGCGGGTGAAGGGAGAGCGGCGTCGGGGCCTCGGCGAGAGTGAGGACGTCGTTCCGCTTGGCGACATAGAGCGGCGAGTAGATGCATTGGCTCAGGAAGGTGTGCTCATCTCCCGCCAGCGGCGCGTGCACCGAGGTTCCGTCGTATTCAAGGCCGGCGCACTCGGTGGAGCCCTCGATCTGGACGCCGGCGGCGTCGAACAGGGACATGAACCAGCCCCAGTTGTGCCCGGTCTCGTGGACCGAGAGGAAGTTCGATTGCAGATCGCCACGGATGTAGAAGATCCAATCGTGCAGCACGCTGGAGTTGGCGTAGCGAGGCCGATCGTTCATGGTCGCGAGGCCGATACCCTCGATGTCCTGGTAAACGAACTGGTGGCGGGCGCCGAACCTAGGGCTCCAGTAGAAGCGCTCGGGAACAAAAGCGAGCTCTTCGTAGGTGTCGGTGAAGTGGCGGTAGAACTCGGCGGCGATCTCTTCGCCGGGAAGAGAGAAAACCGAGAGCCCGTCATGGGGCACTACGATGTTGACCACATGGCTCGAGTACTGCACCCGGTCGTTGATCCGGACGACGGGAGTCCGCGGAATCGTCGAGGAGCGCAAGCGCAGGTAGCGCGTTGTCTCCGGCGCAACCCGGCCGATATGGTCGAAGCGGATCGGGATCGCTCTCCGACCCGCGTACAGATCGCCCCGAGGGAAAGTGACGTCGTAGACGCTGACCAGATCCCCGTCGATCGTGCGCGTTTCAAGGCGGTCGAAAAGCCGCTCGGGTCCGTCCGGGAGCAGCGAGAACTCGATCTGGGGGTAGTCGCCGAGGATCATCAGATTGCGGACGCGGATCGGAACCTTGCGTCCGAGCGGAATCGTGGCCGGCTCGATGTCGAAGTAGATCGGGTCGCCGGGGTTCAGACCCGGGTCGGCCCTGAGCTGCCGCAGGCTATGCTCAGGCGTTTCTGGATGGGAGGTGCCGCAAACCTCGGCAGGGCCGATCCCGCGTTGATCTCCGAGAAGCGTAATGTGCGGCGCCTCCCGAGCGCCGGAGGCCGCGTTGGCCTCGATGGTGCCTACCACCAGCAACGCCGACAAGGTGAGGAGCAGAGCAAGTGAAGATCGAGTGCTCCGAGGACTCGATGTGCGTTTCAAGATGCCGACCATGGATGAGCCTCCATTTCTTGCCTTCCTGCTGTGGATCGCGACGTTCGGTCGGAGACACCGCAATCTCGCCAGCGGTCAGGTCCGGGCCACGGCCGCGAATCGCCGCAGGGCCTACACCTGGCACCTAGTCTGGCCCGGCACCGAACTCGACTTCTCGAAGGTGCGCGAGCCAGCTCCTCAGGATTGCGAGCAGCTCGGAAGTAGCGTTCGGCGCCGCAGCGCGGTATCAGGCGCCGGCTTTGAAGCGCTCGTCGCTCAAAAGCTCCAGATCCGCGGAATGAAGATCACGGACATGATCCAGAACAGGATACTGAGCGGCACCCCGGTGCGCAGGAAGTCCGTGTATTTATAGCCGCCGGCGTTGTAGATCATTGTATTGGTCTGGTAGCCGACCGGCGTCGAGAAGCCTGTTGAGGCGGCGAAAGTGATCGCCATCAGGAAGGGACGCGGGTCGACCCCGATCTGCTCGGCCGTCGAGATGGCGATCGGGGCGAGCAGGACCGCCGCCGCGTTGTTGCTCATCGTGTCGGTCATCACCGAGGTCATCAGATAGACGACCGCGAGCACCGCGACCGGCCCGAAGTCGCCGACCATGCCCACCGCGCGCTCGGCGATGAAGCCGGCCGCGCCGGTTTTCTGCATGGCGATGCCGAGTGGGAGGATTCCACCGAGCAGAAAGATGACCTGCCAATTGATGGCGTGATAGGCCTCCTCGAGCCGCAGGCAGCGAGTCAGGACCAGCGCCAGGCAACCCAGGATGGCCGTGACCAGGATCGGCAGTACGCCCAAGGCCGCAAGCCCGACCACGCCGGCCAGAATGCCGAGGACCAGGGGAGCCTTGTGACGCAGCGACACGCCCGGAACCTCGTCGAGGACGATGAAATTCTTGTCGTTTCTGAGCTCGCGGATCTGGGACTCGTGCGCCTGGATCAGGAGTGCGTCTCCCAGGCGGAGCCGGACCGAGTTGAGTTTGTCCCGAATCGGCTCGCCGCGCCGCTGGATCGCCAGCACCAGGGCCTTGTAGCGGTTGCGGAAGTCGAGATCCTTGAGGGTGTTCTCGATCAGATCCGAGCCCGGTGCGACCAGGGCCTGCACCAGCCTGAGGTCTTCGGTCTGGAGCTTCGCGTCACGCAGCTTGAACTCGACGTTGAGCTCGAGTTTCGCCGAATCGCGCAAGCGTATGAGCTCTTCGACCCTGCCGCGGACGAGCAGCACATCCCCTCCCATGACCGGCTGCCGGAGCGGCGCCCAGACCGCCTTGGTCACGTGCAGGAGGCGCAGGACCGTAACGTCGTGGTCCTGTCCCAGCCGGCTCTCGAGCACCGATCTCCCGACCAGCGGAGAGTTGTCGGCCACCCGCAGCTCGGTGATGTACTCGCCCAGCTGGTAGGTGACGGCGAGCTCCTGGGCCTTGCGCTCGGGAAGCAGCCAGCGGCCGAAGAGCAGGAAGAAGAGTACGCCGGTGGCGAACAGAATGAGTCCCATCCGGCTGAACTCGAACATGCTGAAGCTCCCGTATCCGGCTTCGTCCGAGATCGAGCTGACCAGCAGGTTGGTCGAGGTGCCGATCAGAGTGCAGACGCCGCCGAACTGGGAGGCGTAGGAAAGCGGAATCAGAAGCCTCGAGGCGGCGATCTTGCGCCGGTTCGCAACCACCATGACCAGCGGGATGAAGACGGCGACCGCCGCCGTGTTGTTGACGAAAGCCGACATCACGGTGATGGTCCCCATGATCACCACTAGCGCCGTGAAGTAGCTCTTGCCGAAGCGGACCATGAGCTGGCCCACGACGGCCGTGGCCCCGGTCTTCTGCAGGCCCGCGCTCAGGATGAACATCGCCGCGACCGTTACTGTCGCGGGGTTGCTGAAGCCGGAGATCCCCTCCTGGGGCGTGACCAATCCAAACAAGAGCAAGACGCCCAGGACGAGCAGCGCCACGAAGTCGATCGGAAATCTCTCCGAGATGAAAAGAGCGACGGCTCCGACGAGGATGGCGAGGACGAGGACAGCTTCGAAAGGCATGTCTCGCTGAGCTTAAACGGGTTCTGGGTTCGTGACGCGGACTAGGGACACTGCCAGTTTTCAGGCGCGAGCTCGAATCCGAGGAAACTACGGCTGTTCGCTGGCCAGTGTCAACAACCGATCGCGACCCGCAGCCGGCGCGAGCACGAGGTGAGCGGGTGACAAGGCCAGCATCCGGGGCCGAATCTCCCAAGGGGCGAGACCTGGGTCCAGGTCGCCGCTGGCGCTCGGCACAGTTGCGGTTTGACGGCCTCCGGCACCGCGATCTGCTGGGGCTACGACGGGTACGGCCAGGCATCGCCGCCACTGGCACTGAGGTGAAAAGAATGAACCGATTCAAAAGAACTCTATTGGCTGCTGCAAACTGTGGGTTGGTGGCCCTACCGATGCTTGCCGCAGAGGGCCTCCAGATGAGCCCCTACCTTTGCACGGCAAAAGGGGGACACCTCCTTCTGCGGGGCACGTGTAGGATCGGCTCATGAGCTTTCAACGAGTGTTCAGTGGCGCTCCCTGGGAAGCGCGGGTCGGTTACTGCCGGGCTTTGCGGTCGGAGGACCGCATCTTCGTCACCGGCACCGCGCCCGTGAAGGATGGCGTGGTCGTCGCTCCGGGCGACGCCTACGCGCAGACGAAGCGCTGCCTCGAGATCATCGCGGGAGCGCTGAACGAGCTAGGCGCCGACTTCTCAAACGTTGTCAGGACGCGGATGTTCGTAACCGATATCTCGCGCTGGGAGGAAATCGGACGCGCGCACGGCGAGGCCTTCGCGCGCCATCCGCCGGCTACCACGATGGTCGAGGTCAGAGCCCTGATCGATCCCCAGATGCTGATCGAGATCGAGGCCGACGCCGTGCTCGCGGAATAGGGGTCCGAGGCAAGGGGGTCGAGGTAATCGACCGCTGGCTGGACGGACCGTGTCCACCGGACGTAGATGAGATAGAAGCAAGAGAATCCAGAAGTGAGACCGTTCGCTCTGATCGTGTTGCTCTTTGCCCTGGCCGCGCAGGGGACTCCCTCTCTGGCAGGCGACTCGCCGGAGAGCCCCTACTGCTTCCCCCCGCCGAACCTGAGAGAGACGATCGAGACGTTCGAACCCTGGACGAGCCCGTGTACCTCGCCTGAATGTTGGACGGCGAAAATCGCCGAGGCGGAGGCCCTTCTCGAAACTCATCCGGACGACCTCTTCGCGCATCGGGCCTATCAGGATGCCGCGCGTTGGAGTCGCGACGAGCCGCTCCGAGAGCATCTTCTCGCTCGGTACGAAGAGCGTCTCGAGAAGAGACCCTCGGACCCGGCAGCGCACTATCTCGCCGGAAGGGTCTCGGCCTACAAGGAGAAGGCCCGGTTCTACGAACGATCCATCGAGCTCGAACCCGAGTTCCCGTGGGGCCACATCAACCTGGCCTCGGGGTCGTCGCGCGGAGAAAACGAAGAGGCCGAGGAACAGACGCGCCTGGGGCACCTCGTCGAGTTCATGCGCCTGTGTCCCTCGCGGACGATGATCGCGCTTCAGTTCGTGCGCGGGCTGGGAGACGCGGCCTTCTGGCGTGAGCGGCTGCAAGAGCTGCGCGAGCGCGTCGCGGCGGAGTCGGAGGCAAGGCGTGCACCGGCCCTGAGTCTCCTGTGGACTGCGGAGTTTCGCTCCTTGCCGCCGGCCGAGCATCCGGCACTGCGGATTCGCATTGCCGAAGATCTTCGGCATTTGGAGGCACTCGAGCGAAGAGATGATCACAACTGGTGGCAGTCGCTGAAAGAGGGCTACGAGCTCGTGGGAGACGCCGAAGGGCGTAGACGCGCGGAGGCCGGCATTCTCGAAGCCACGCCTTGCAGTCACGAGGCGGTCCGGGCGCGCATGGATCGGTTTGAGGAGTCCCATGGACGGCCGGGTCCTCAGTCCTCCGAGGCCGACCATCGGAGTCTCTTCTCGGCAAGCGACGACTGGATCAAGGACTGCCCGGACGATCTCATGCTTCACCTGAGCCGGTTCGGCGCCGTCCAGAAGCTCGAGAGTCTCGAGAACGAGCAGGTGCTCGAGGAGATCGATCGCGTTCTCGGCATCTGGGAGAGGAACACGACGCGCGCGCGCATGGGGCGCTCGCCCTACTACCAGGCGGCGGTGCTACTCCTCTCGAGAGGCCTCGACCTGGAGCGGGCGGCGAATCTTCTCGAGCGGGAGAAGGCCCTCCGAGCGGAGAACGCACAGCACTCCCGGCGTTCACCCGAGGAAGACGACGAGGTGAAGCGGTTCCGAACGGCCGAGGAGAGCGACCTTGGGCTCACCATGGCCGTTGCGCAGATTCGCCTGGGGCGACTCGAGGCCGCGGCCGAATCCCTGGACGCGATCGAGCCCCTCCTGGCCGTCCTTGCGGCTCAGAGCGGAGACGACAAGTTCTTGCCCGCGCAGCTTTCCGCTCGGTGGTGGCGTCTTCGAGGGGAGCGGAGCGAGGCCTTGAATCGGCCGCTCGATGCGCTGGGTTTCTACCTGCGAGCAGCGTCATTTCTGCCGGAACAGGCCCCTGAGGTCGTCGGTGGCGGCTGGATGGGGGAGGTGCTCGAGCGGTCGGACCTGGAGAGGCGCGCTCGAGACATCTGGCAGGCCACGGGCGGCTCGCCGGAGAGCTGGCAGGGAATGGTCGAAGCCGGCGCCGGTGAGGCTCCGGTGATCGAATCCGGCGACGTCGTGCCGTGGAAAGAGGTCGAAGAGGAGCTCGTCGACCTCGAGCTCGCGGCCATCGACGGCAAGACCTGGCGATTGTCGGATCTCGAGGGCAAGGTGACCTTGGTCAACGTGTGGGCAACCTGGTGCGGACCGTGTCACGCGGAGCTGCCGATCATCGATCGACTGTTCGAGCAATTCCGCGAGCGGGACGACCTGATGGTGCTTACGCTCAACGTAGACCGAAATCCAGGCCTCGTCGCGCCGTTCTTGGAGCGGATGGACTACACCTTTCCAACCCTTCTCGCCACAGACTTCATCGAGGAACGAGAAGGCGGCTTCCGCATTCCGGACAACTGGATCATCGACACATCGGGCACAATCCGTTACCGGCAGACCGGCTTTGCCGCGGAGCTCGAGCAGCTCTGGACGGAAGAAGTCGTGCGCTTGATGGAGGCGCTTGGCGATCGGTGACAAGAGATGCAGCTCCAGCTTTGCCCGCTGATCCTCCTTAAGACAGGCAAGTAGGCTGCCACCATATCTCTGCCGTATCTACCGCGAATCAGGTCCTCCTTCACGGACCACGCAGAATCCGCCTGAGGAAACGACTTGCTTCCGCAGAGAGGGTTTCTTCGTCTTGACAGCTCACCGGGCTGGGCTATCATCCCTTACGGTAGAGAATTTCAGCGGTTCGGCGGCTACGGATGGGTGGCGCGAGCCCGGCTCCGCGATGGACCGGCGCTTTCCCATGTCCGTGGCGTCACGACTCTCGACATGGGCGCGATCGACCCGGCTAGCATCAACCGCAACGCGTTTTCCTACTTCAATCGGTTGAAGCGGGTGGAGCGGTTCGTTCAAGCGCACTACGCCGAAGACATCTCGCGCAAGGCGGTCGCCGAGGTCGCGGCGCTCGAGGAGAAGTACTTTTCCACCTTCTTCCGGGAGAAGACCGGCGTCCGATTCCGAGACTGGCTGACGCTGGTGCGGGTGAGTCGGGCCATGGCCCTGCTGAGAAGTCGCAATCACCCGATCTCGATCGTCGCTTCTCAGGCCGGCTTCCACAGCCTGCGGACCTTCGAACGGTCCTTCAAGAGATGCACCGGGGTAACGCCGCGCCGCTACCGAAAGCACGCGATCGCACTGTGACGCCGCGGCCGTAAGTGCGGCCGTCAAGAGTTCCGACCTCCCGTCGCCAATCACGAATTTGGTGTCGCCTCTCGTGATGGCGCCTCCCGTAAGGTTTGTTCTCAACGATAGAAGTAAGGCGGCTTCTCATGAGAAAACGACGCCTCCAGAAGACCCTGCGTCAGCTGGCTGGACACCTCGTCATCGAGTCAGAAGAGCAGCAACGCGCTTTCGACTCGCTCACCAGGGCCATGGCCGAGGCGGACCTCCCCGAGGACCGGAGCGCCGTGATCCAGAGTGACTTCTCGATCGGCAAGGCCGATCTCTTCTTCGACGAGACCATTCCAAAGCAGCGATTCGAGGCCCTGGACCACCTGGCCGACAGGATCGCTGACGGCACCGAAAAGCCGCAGTACCGCATGTTCGTCAGGGAGGTTCCCCTGCGTGAGCCCTTGCTTCATGGCTCGGTCCCACCGTGGGCCGCCGGCGCCAGGGCGAGCCGCTCGATCGGACCCTTCGCCCACAAGGATGGACGTCAATTCTGGTTTGATTTCTACCCGATCGTAAAGCTCGTGGCGCTCTACATCCAGGGCGTGACCGAGCCTGTGCTCTTGTTCAAGTTGCGAAGGGGTCGTCCCAGCACCGGCAGGGCCGCCAAACCGGTCCGGTATTCAAAGGTCTACTCGCTGGCCAAGGGGAGTATCTGGATCAACGCCCGCTTTCTTGCCCCTAACGCTCCGACCGGCACCTACGTCGGACTGGCCATCGACGGCGGCCGGGTCGGCGTGAATGCAACGGCAGTGGAGGAGAACGGCAAGCTGACGGTGGCAGCCAATACGACGATTACCGTTGACCTCGACCTCGACCAGGCCGAGGTCAAAGACGCCAACGACGAGGTGCCCCACGGCGCGGACGCCCGACACCTGAAGCTCGAGCTTCCGGACAAGCTCTCGTTCCACTTTTCAGGGCACGGCCGCACGATCGATGAGGTCGGCGACGCCAGGTGGGAGCTCTATGAGCAGGAGCTCGGCTTCGCCTGGAAGTCCGATGCCCAGACTACCTACGATCCGTTGCTCCAGCGAGTGGTCTTTCCGTTCGCCGCGTCGGCGGAAGCCCTCGAGGTCCGCGAGTGCCGATCTCAGGCCCACGCCCTGAGCGGCCGGGCGGAGATCATCAGAAGCGCGTGGGCGCTCTCGGTCGCCACCATCGACGTCAGCCAGCCCACCGAGGCCTCGGGGACCGGGGCCATGCTGGTTCAGACCAAGGCGGGTCTGGCGGACGCCTGGCAGGGGCTCGAGGGGGGTGGACTCCAGCTAGCGAATCCGGTCTTTCTGGTCAGCCCCGGGCTGATCTTCCTGGCCGACCTGACTGGCGGCAATCCCCACGCCCAGCAGACGCTCGAGCTGTGGCAGGACGATCTCAACCAGTTCGGTACGACTGTCGTGCTCGCCTTCCCCCTGCCGGCGCTATTTTTCTACGCCAGCGGCGCCAACGGCATCGAGCTGCTGATGACCTTCGCCAACGCCGACTTCCAGATCGACCGGCCGGTCGAGGTCAGTGGCGAGCCGCCGGCCGTGCGCTCCCTGCACTCTCTTCTGGTGCTGGCGGTCACGCCGGGCGGGAACCTGATCTATCTCTTCGACGACAACCTGATTCAAGACGCCGCCCTGCTCAACAACCAGGACCCTGTGATTCCCGAGCCAATGTCCCTGGCATTGACGAACGCTCTCTTCAAAGTGACGCAGGCCAATGGCTGCCTGCTCTTCGGCTCCTTGACCGACGATTTCAGCAAGGTCGAGAACGCCTTTCTGTTCCTGACCTTCGGTCTCTACGCCTATCTCCCGACCCTGCCCGACCCCTATGCGGCCAATCTCGGGGTCTTGCGCCGGCAGATCCGCGGGCGCAAGGACGTGCCGAGCACTGCCGTCGGCGCGGGCTTCCTGGCCGGAGCAGGGATCACAGCCTGGCTGGTCTGCCGCGTCCGGTGGCAGGCGGGTGCCGACGAAGACGCCGGCGACGATGTCGAGGTCTCCTTCCATTTCGCGCCACTGATCAACCAGTTCGCGGGCATCTCGCTGGAAGACGGTGACGAGGACGCCTCCGAGGACTCGGGTCCTGCGGCGGGCGGCTCCGCGAACGCGGTCTCGAGCGAGGCCGCTCCGCCGGATGGCGCCGACGCCGTCCCACTCCTCCGCCTCAACAGCGAGATCAGCAACGCCATCGCGATGCACAACCGCGGTGTTGCGAGCGCCGGGGCCGAGGATCAGGGTTCGCTTCGAGCCACGAGCACCCGGCTCGAGGCGGTCTTTACAGGGGATGAATACCCGCCACTGCCGGACTATGAAGACATCTGGGACAAGGCGACGCTGGTCTATCGCCGGAACATCTTTGCTCTGCTCGACGTCAGCACCAAGGCCGACCTCTTCGGCGTCAGCTTCGACTTCCGTGGCCTGCGCACCCACGGCAGGACGACCCATGTCCCGGTGGCCACGACCGGCTCTCCCTTCCCCATCCAGGTCGAAGGCGTCGACGTCGTCAGCCAGGGATACAACGTCAAGGCCTTCACGGTTCCTCAGATCTCCTGGGAGCCGGTCCGCAACCTGAGCCAGGCATTTGTCACGGGCGACCCGCCGAAGGGGCCCAACTACTACCCCAACGACGGCGGGCCGATGCAGATCCTCAACGTCAGCGAGAACACGGTCGCGCTGGCACCGCTGCCCCTAGCCGACTACCTCATCGGTGGCTTCGATGAGCACCCGGACACTTTTGCGGCCTATGCGTTCCTGACCCTCCCCTTCGGCCTGAAGGCGCTCGCGGTGCTGCAGGATCAGTACACCTACGTCGACGAAGAAAAGGGCACCACGAGCACGCGCAGGGGCACCGACCTTCTGCTCAACGCCGAGGATTTCGACGGAGACATCAAGGGCGGGCTACAGCTACAGCTCAACGCCGGCGAGGCTCTGATTCAGGGCCAGAGCGACCTGTTCAAGGGCAGCACGGTTCAGCTCAACAACGTGCGGAATCTCGCCGGCCAAAGTACCGGTACCAGCACCCTGGGGCGGACCGTCACGATCATCTTCAACGAGGAGTTCTTGGGCGATCCGCCCCAGCTGATCCGCGGACGCGGCGTCCCTCTGACGCGCATCGACCTCAGCGGCTACGGAGCCAGCTGTTTCAGCAACTGGCTGAACCCGAAGGCCGCCTTCGCCGAGACCAGCCAGACGAGCTTCGACATCTTTGTGGGTCGCTGTGCCCATGAGGTCATTCAGGTCAAAAGCATGATCTATCCCTGGGGGATCCAGGTCGTGCGCACGATCACCATCTACAAGGAGGGGAGTGCCTACGTCTACCGCACCGACTCGGGATGGCGGGCGGAAAGCAACGGCGAGTTCGACTTCAGCTACTGGGTCACTCGCGATCCGGACCAGGATTCCGAGCGAGAAGACTCGCCGTTCGAGATCCATCCGGGGATCATCACGGGCCTCTACAACGTCCAGAACATTATCGAGACCGAGGAGATTGCCCTCGCGAAGGGGAACATGGCCGCCGACGGGTTCGTCGACGACGAGGGTGTGTACAAGGATCAGGCCACGACCCTGGAGTACGAGCTGCAACCCGTCTATTTCGACGCTGACGTCGAGATCGAGAATACGGTAACCGGGTTCACCACCAAGAAGATCGACGGCAATGACAAGGACGTCGTGCCATCGAAGAAGATTGTCGGCTACGTCCAGGTGAAGCCCAGGGGCATCCCAATCAACGCGGAGACGCTGAAGAACATCGTCATCGTCCAGCTTGGCTCGATCGGCGGCCCCATCGACTGTGAGATCGATCTGGCCGAAACGAGCCAGAAGATGCGCCTCAGCCGATTCGACTTCAACAACTCGGTCTCCTCCACCGGCGGCATCGTCTTCGCCGCAGCGGGCCGCGGCAGCGTGCTGCTGCCCAAGGACGGCTCGTGGTCGATGGTGAAGCACGAGCGCGACACCGGCGAGGTCAGTCCGGTCCCCGCCAATCTGAGCGTTCCCGTCGTCCGCGAGGGCAAGCTGCCCCAGAACGATCCCGGGCTGCCAGTGAATCCCTCCCCCGCGAGTGTCCTGCTGCGGATCGCCAATCCTGCCGAACTGCTGCGCTCGCCCGCCGACGACACGCTCAACTACGGCTTTCTGCAGAGCACCGACACCCAGAAGGCCCTGTTCCTGACGCCGTCCTTCGAAAAAGGGGTCAAGAAGCTCCTCAGCAAGACCCCGCCGCTCTTTGTCGACGCCTTCCGGATCGTCAACTCCAAGGCCGTCTTTCCCAACGTCGGCGACGCCGAGAACGACTTCGGCGACGCCATCTCGCTGCTCGACAAGGGCAACGAGTTCGATCCGGGAAGCCTCCAGGACGTCGGCCAGACCGTCTACAAGCTGATGGACATCACCGGTGCGTTCGAGAACGCCGCCGAGCAGGGCTTCGATCTCCTCAGGAAGACGACCCCGTTCGAGCTCCCCGACGAATTCAACCTGATCGATCTCGGCGACGGCAAGTTCCGGATCTACATCGAGTACAAGCAGGGAACGACTCCGGGAAAACTCGATTTCGACATCAAATCTATGGCTCAGAATCCAGCGGAAACCTGGAAGAGCCAGATGAGCAAGATCGGTCTGGTATTGGATCTGGCCGGCATCAAGCGCCTGGTGACCATTCGCGGCAACTGGGACTCGAAGAAGGGCTCGGAAGCCGCCTATCCGCAACCGGATCTGGTGTGGGCGGACGAGCTCAAGCCGGTCATCGAGATTCTCGAGATCCTGCAGAAAATCCAGCAGGGAGACTACGCCGGCGCCGTAGGCAATGGCCTCAAGCTCGCCATGAGCAACAAGGCCGGTACCTGGGAGTACAAGTTCGAGGCCTCCAAGGAAATCCCGGTGCTGCGTTTTCCCCCCGGTGCCCTCTACAACGATCCCAATGCGCCGTTCAAGCTGGAAGCGGGCCTCAAGCTGGGCGCCTACTTCAACGCCGCGCTCAAGGTCACCAACGACGCCAATGAGCTTCTGCCGAGCGCCGGCGGCCTTCTGGGCTTCTACGGCCGGCTGTCGGTGATGTGCGTCTCGCTGTCGGCGGCCACCATCTACGCCATCGGCCAGGTCAATCTCGACATCGCCGCCGACACCAAGATCGGCCCGTCCCTGCGCATGAAGTTCGGTTTCGGCGCCCAGGTTGTCGTCGGCTTGCCGGTCGCCGGCAACGTCAGCGTCCTGTTCGTCGTGGGTGTCGAGATCTTCGCCGCCAGCGGCATCGTCGAGGTCACCGCCTTCATGCTCTTCGAGGGACACGCGGAGATTCTGGGCGGCCTGATCGGCATCACCATCCGCATCGAGGCCAAGGGCACGGTTTCCAGGAAGGCGCTGCCGGGCAACAAGTCTCGTGCCGACCTCGCGTGCCAGGTCACCTTTGGGCTCGACATCAGCATCTTCCTGGTCATCAACATCAGCTTCGAAACCTCCTGGAGCGAGCAGCGACAGATCGCCTGAGGAACCCGCGATGAACGACGATCAAAGATTCTCCATCCTGACCTTCCCGCAGTTCTTCGACGGCGAAGTACTGAGCCTCAATATTGTCTTCATGCCCCGCGACCAGAATCCGCTGGCCGACGCCATCGTCGGCCACCCGAGCATCACCGACCCGGTGCCGGCCTTCGCGGACGCGCAGCTCTCCTTTACCGCGAGCATCTTCGACAGCCTGATCGACCACCCCCACAACTTCCCATCGGTCAAGACTCCCTTGGAGGTCCTGGCGCCGGCCGATCCGCGGGCTATCTTCGAAGCGCTTGCGGCCGTTCCGGAGCTCGAGATCGCCGAATTGACCGAGAACTCGAACCTTGCCCTCCAGCAACTCGCCCAGAACAAGAAGCTCAAGCCCTCCGACGCCCGGGTGACGGAGCTGACGGTCAAGAAGTACCTGCCGCGGAGCTATCGCAAGGCCTTTCACTTCACGCGGCCGCGCCACAGGAACCTGGTCACCGACCAGAGCTACCACTGCGCCATCAAGGAAGCCCAGTTCGTGCCCGGCTTCGAGCGCAGCACCAATGCCGTCAGCTGGGGAAAAGTCTTCGCCTACCTGATGCGCCAGCCCTTTCTGGCTGAGCAGGCGGGGCTCGTCTATCACTCCCGATTCGAGGTCGAAGCCACACACTTTCCCAAAGGCGGATGGCTCTATGTCGATCTCGCCCAGGACAGCGATTACCACACGGCGACGACTCAGCTACCGGCCTTCGTCAGGCGATACGCGGCCCGCATCCCCAAGCTCGTGCCCGGAGAGAAACGCCAGGTCTTCGCGTCGGTGCTCTTCCCCGTCCTCCACAAGGCCCAGGAGAGCGACGTTGCTCAGCCGGCCGGCGATTACAGCGAGCTGTACGTCGAAGCCGGCGAGTACGACGACGGCTTCGCCAAGATCGTCCATTCCCGCCAGCCCCAGAACCGCGACCGGCTGGTGGAGACCGCCGACGGCAACTACCCGGTCAAGGACACCGGCGTCGAGACGGGCTGGGACGACGAAGAGATCACCTTGCGGTACATCCGCCAGATGGAGCTCAACCCCCAGGGCGACATGGATGGCCGGATCGATGCTCCGCCGGGGGTCTTCGGCTATGCGATCGATGTGCGCGAGACCGCCGAGCCCGAGAAACCCTGGGAGTCGTTGAACCGCGTCGAGAGCCGGCAGCCGCTGATTCTCACCAACCCGGACACTCCCGGCGACCCGATCCAGCTCGGGGAGTATGACGGCGAGCTGCCCTTCCAGGTCTACCCCATGCAGGTCGACGGACACAAGGACAAGAACTACTGGCTGCCGATGTACTTCGCCAACTGGAACGGCCACAGCATGGTCCTGCCCGACCCCGATGCGGCCGCCATCTACCAGACCACCAACGCCACTCTCGAAGAGGACCTGCTCGACCCGCTACACGACACCGGCACCGGAGTGACCGGGCCCGCCGCAAACCAGCTCAACCAGCTCTACCGGGCCGCAGAGATCGACACCGAGCTGCGCTACGGGAACAACTACGAGTTCAGGGTCCGGATGCTCGACATGAGCGGCGGCGGCCCGACCGTCGAGCGGAAACCGTTCAACGAAACGGCTTCAGACACCACCAGCCACCGGTTCAAGCGCTTCATCTCACCCAACCAGCCGCGCATCCAGCAGATGGACGCCGACGGAAGCGTCCTGGTCAACACCGACGACCTCACCGCTATCGCCCAGCTCAGCTTCCAGCGCCCCAAGCTCGGATATCCGGCGGTCGTTTTTGCCGGAAAGTACGCCGATCCGGTACAGCGCCTCATCGATCAGGCGAATCTCGCCATTCAGGTCGATGAGAACGACCACAGCGTCAACGCCGAGCACCGGGTCGGCCTGGGCATCGCCGATCCCGACATTGATCGCCTCGAGATCACCGTCGAGATCGCCTCGCTCAAGCTCGACAAGCTCGACAGCGTCTCCGGCAAGGAGGACTACGTTCACCTCTACACCACGACCCGGGCCTTCCCCGCGATCAACGGCGACGACGACTACGAGGCGGTGCTTAACGTCCCCATCGAGTATCGCGACGTCAAGGTGCTCCACACCGGCGACGAGGTCGATCTGGTCAACGATCTCAACCTACCGGATGACATCGACGACCTGACCGAGCTGGTCTTGCCCACCGGCAGGACAGCGCGCCTGACGATCCGTGCGGTGTGCGAAGACAAGGACAATAACGCCCACTACTACGGCGTCATCGACGCGGGCAACAAGCTCCTGGACAACCGCTTCGGCGAGACCTTCCAGGTCATGGTCTACGCCCCCTCGACGGACGAAACCAACCTGCTCGTCAAGAAGGCCGGCGTTCCGACCGTCCAGGGCATCTTCATGCAGCCCGACGTGGTGACCGCGATCGACGGCAAGCTCAAGACCCTGCTCTTGGGCAAGAAGAACTCCAAGCAGCGCGACAACGTGCAGCAGCTCGCCGACCAGCTCGAGGTCGCCGCCAGCAAGCTGACCTTGAGCGCCGAGAAGGGCGAGCGGGTCGTCTT
>JAAENP010000421.1 GCA_024224155.1 bacterium | reverse complement strand
GCGATCATCCGCGGAGCCGGCTCGGTCAGTGGCCTGACCTCGGCCGCGACGATCTGGTTTCAAGGTGCTCTGGGGATTCTGATCGGATGCAGCTATCCGATCACCGGGATCTTGCTGGCCCTGGTCGTCGTCGCCCTTCTCTCGGTCGTGAGTGGACTGGAGAACTGGTCCGGGAAGCTGATGGAGCGGCGGCGGCGGGGAGCCGAACCGGCCGGAACGGGCTAGAGGTGGTCGTTCAGCAATCTGCATGATTGAAACCGGCGTGCGACCAACAGCCAGACTAGTTCTTCGAGGCTTCGCCATTGCTGGCTTGCTGCTCCTGGTGGTTCTCTTGGAACGACATTTCCACCTGAGTGCGATGTTCAAGGAGGCTCGCATCGAAGATCGTCTTCGGGCCGCTGGTCCCCTTGCGCCGCTGGTCTTCGTCTTCGTCATGGCGGCTACCGTGGTCCTGCCGGTACCGACGTTCCCGCTCGATGTTCTTGCGGGGCGCATCTTCGGTCCTGTGTTGGGCACCCTCTACGCCGCCCTGGGAGCCATGCTGGGTGCGATGGTCAGTTTTCTGCTCGCGCGGTGGCTCGGTCGCGATCTTGTCGCCCGTTTCCTCAAAGGGCACATCAACTTCTGCCGGCAGTGCTCGGACAAGCTCCTGACCAAGGTGGTATTTCTTGCCCGACTGGTGCCGGCCGTGTCCTTCGATGTGGTGAGCTACGGTGCGGGGCTCACCAAGATGTCGTTGCCCCGGTTTGCGCTGGCCAGCTTCCTGGGAATGCTGCCGCTTACCTACGCCTATGCGTCGTTCGGTCCGCTGCTGTCGGTGAGTGCCCCCGTCGCTTGGATAGGCGGCGCGATCGTGGTGGCTCTGCTGTTTCTTCTGCCGCGCTGGATCGAGCGGTACGATCTGCTCGGGCTGCGCCGGTTGTTCCAGCACGGAGAGGTTGAAGGTTGATCAATCATCATGAGGGCTCCGCTCAGGCGGAATAGGAGAAAATGATGAGTGGATTGAAGGAACAGCTCAACGCGATCGTAGCCCAGAGAGTGGAGGTTTCTCCGGGGCTCATCGTCCTTCGCGCGGTGCCTGACGGGTGGGAGCTCCCCGATTTCGAATCGGGCCAGTTCGCCGTTCTAGGCTTGCCGGGGACAGCACGGCGGCACGAGGTCAGTGACCCTGAAGAGGTGCGCGCCAATCCCGAGAAGATCATCAAGCGCGCCTACTCCATCGCCTCGTCATCGGTTGCGAACGAATACATCGAGTTCTACATCGTTCGGGTGTCGTCGGGCGCCTTGACGCCTCGCCTCTTCGCTTTGTCAGTGGGCGACAGGCTGTGGCTCTCTCCAAAGATCAGTGGGCTCTTCACGCTCGACGAGGTGCCGCCGGATCAGCATGTGCTCCTGATTTCCACCGGTACCGGCCTGGCCCCGTACATGAGCATGCTCCGCAGTCACCTTGTTTGTGGTGAGCCTCGACGGTTTGCGGTGATCCACGGAGCACGTCATTCCTGGGATCTGGGCTACCGCTCGGAGCTGATGACCCTGGAGCGTATGTGCTCAAATTTCACCTATATTGCATCGATCAGCCGACCAGAGGAAGAGCCGGCTCCCTGGACCGGCGAGTCCGGTTACATCCAGGACGTGTGGCAACGAGGAGTGCTCGAAGGGAGCTCGGAGTTTCGAGCCTCGCCAGAGGACACGCACGTCTTCCTGTGCGGTAATCCCAGCATGATCGTCACCATGACCAACTTGTTGAATGAGCGAGGCTTCAAGGAGCACAAGCGTAACGACCCCGGCCAGGTTCATGTGGAGCGATACTGGTGAGAGAAGGAGAACCGGTATGAAAGCGATGATCGGCTTCTTCGGGACCCTGCTGGCCCTGCCAAAGCCATGGGTTGCTTGGGTGATGCTATTGATGACGGCGAACATGGTCGTGCCTCTCTTTTACTTGAGAACCCCAGAGGCAAGAGTCGTCCTTGGAGCCGCAGTGTTCGGCGCAATCCTTCAGACAGCGATCTTCTCCGCCAAGGGCTTCGTTCGCCTCTTGGGGATAGGCCACATCGCCTGGGTTCCAATGGTGCTCTGGCTCTGGACTCGCCTCGACGCCGCCCCTGCGGGCAGTCTCTTCAGGTATTGGCTTCTCGCCACCATCGTCCTGGTGAGCCTGTCGCTTCTCATCGACGCCACCGACGTCATCCGCTATCGCAGAGGTGAACGGGAGCCTCAGCTCGGCGGTGCGTTTCATGACTCCTAGGAGAGCGCGGTGAACACCGAGACCGCTGGCACTGAATTCGACCGGGCCGTGGCTCTCCAACGGGTCGACGACGGCCGATGGCAGGCCGAGATCCAAGACGGTTGGGACTTCGTCGGTACGCCCAACGGTGGCTACCTGCTCTCAATCGCCTCGGGAGCGCTCATCGAGCTGACCGGCCGGCCAGACCCTATTACGATCACCGCCCACTACCTGGCGCCGGCGCATCCGGGACCTGCGGAGTTGTACGGGGAACTCGTCAAGGTGGGACGGCGACACGCGACCGCGGGTGCCGCACTTCGTCAGGATGGCCGGATGGTCGCCCAGGTTCTAGGCACCTTCGGCCAACTCTCGGAGTCGTCCCGCTCTGGCATCTGCCACGAAGCGGGATTGCCGGACCTGCCGCCACCGGAGAGCTGTGTCGCCCCGGCTCCCAGTTCGGGCGGCTTCGTGCCACCCCCGATCACCGAGCGAGTCGAGATCCGGCTGCATCCGGCCCCGGGCTGGCTGGGCGAATGGTTCACTACTGACCACATTGCCGGCGGATACCTCGAGGAAGACGGGGTGATCTGGGACGAGGCGGGCGACGTGGTCGCCGTGTCCCGGCAAATGGCCATCCTGCCCCGCTAGCTAGCGATGAAGCCGGCCGGTCTCGGTACTCATGCTCGGATACCCAGAGCTGGGGCGCGCAGACCGACGACGCACTGGACGAACTGCTTGTCCATGTTCTGAAGCGATAGAAGGTCGAAAGCGGCAAGAGTTGCTGGTTATACTCTCGCCAACTCTGCGAAGGGCGCGGGATCGTCAATCTTGGTCTCTGCATGAAGCGGCTTGAAGGCATCGTATCCGAGAGTGGGATCCGAGAGGCGATCTCAGACCTCGAGGAGCTCAGTAGAGAGTCGCCAGTAATCAGTGTCGCCGCGATTCATGTGCTGAAGAACGAGCTCGAATCCGTTGGCGACGACTTCGGAAAGAGACGAGTCATATTCGAGCGGAGCTTCACCCTGCCGGGTGGCGACCGGAACCGCCCGGGATCGGGGTCTTGGAAGCGGTCTCTGCGCCGCTGGGGGGCCTGGTTGAGTGGCGGCGGCGCAGAGCTGTTTCGCGACGACTGCGACCGCTGCTTCTGGGAGCGGATGGTCCCCTCCATCACGGCTGAGTTCGGAGCTCTCGCCGATCCCTTCATGAATACGATCAACGAGGTCATCATCAACTACGCCGAGTACTCGTTCAAGGAGTGGGCGCTGTGGCGTAGGGTCAGCGCACAGATTTTTCTGACCGACGGCGAGCTCGCCTATGGAATTGTCCGCCCTCATGGGCTGCGCCAGCGTATCTTCGACCCGCTCGCCCTGAAGGAGAAGAAGGCGGAGACCTTGCGAGACATGAGGCGGGGTTGGGGGCACACTCTCCTTATGGGGCGAGCTCTTTTCATCAGTTTCGATCACTCGCCCAAACGGCGGGGCATGATGATCGTCGTCGGTCCCGACCTACCGGCTGACAGTTAAGTCGAGCTGTCGGCCCCGCGCCGCCTCAACTGCCGACGGCTCGCCTTTCAGAATGTTGAGTACGCCAGCCAGCTGAATTGACGAGCGGTGATCTTGGTTCGGGTGCCCGAATCGAGTTGAGCGTTTACAGTGGCCATGTCTCGTTCTCCGAGTGAATAGTCGATCCCCAAGCCGGCTGCGAATCCATTCGCTGCCGACCAGACCACGGACCTCGATGGGATTGAGCGAAATCCACATTGCATCAATTATTTGTCACCGGCGGCCGGCCGCGAGCGGAAGCGAGACCGTCGTACTCGTCGCCGAAGAAGCTCCGACGAACAACGACGTCGATCGTGTCGCCTGTCTGTATGGCGGCCTCCCAGTGCCGGGCGGGGAAGTCGACCGGTTCTTCCAGCCCCGAGAGCCGCACTCTCATGCCTCGCCGGGTCCAATGGAGGTCTCCTCCCGAGTCCTGGTATCGAACGGCCGAGGTGACGGTAACGCCGGTGAGCTCCATCTTGGGTTGTCGCCACTCCCAAAGCCGGGCGAAGGCGCCCAAGAGGAGGATACTCGCCACCATGACCGCTGTCAGGATTCCGGTGACCCACCGGAACGGTCTCACGCGCAGGCCTCGGGCCACGGAGACCGGTAGGTTGAAGAACAGATCGAACACGCCGTGCTCGAGCAGGGCGCCGCTTTCGCCGAAAACGGGCACGAGGTGTGTAATCCGTCTGGTCCAGCGGCCCGCGAGGAAGCGGGCCAGGGCCGGGTTGTGGGCCACCATTTGGAGCGGGAAAGCCAGGTAGCCGATGACGTGCAGAAACGAGACCGGAGCAGCGATGTAGTAGCTGCGCAGGTCTCGTTCCCGAATCATGAGGAAGAGAACAAACAGGCCCCGGGCGATCGAGCCCGGAGAAATCGGAAGAAGTTGGATTGCGGCGGCCGCGGCAGCAGCATAGGCCATGCTTTCGGGCCAGCTCAGGTCGCGGTATACGAGGCAGTAGGAGGCGACCGCGACTCCGGCGAGGACCATCACGACCTGGGTCACCGGCACAGTGCAGATGTGGACCGCCAGACAGCGCAAGTACTTCTGAATGAAAGGGTCCTTGATCTGACCTTCGATCTTCGCCGTCTCGGCATCGCTCAGCATGCCCTCCTCGTTGCCCAGTCGCACCTGCTCGAGGAGGACCTCCTCACGAAAAGCGGGTTGGCGCAAGAAGCGAAACGCAAACCGGAAGCTGGAACGGATCTGCGCCCAGGCCGAGGCCGGGTCGGCGAGGCTGCGATGCCAGGCGGCCGGCAGCCAGCCGAAGAGGATCCGCTCCATCCAGAAGCGCAGGGGCTTGTCGACGAGCCTCTGAGCCCGAAAGGCAGCGATGCGCCCTCCGCGGGTCCACTGGCTGAGCGCCTCGATCCGTAGCCCGCGCATTGCCCTGACAAGATAGTCGGGGCTTGTCAGACATCTCTTGGCGTGGCGGCGCCTCTCCGCGCTTCCCCAGAGGCCGGTGATCCAAGCTCCGAGAAAGGGCACCAGGGACAGCAGGTAGAGAGTCGCAAACGGGCCGCGTCCGCTTCGCAAGCGCTCCTCGTGCCGCTCATCCAGCCGGCCGAGACTCCTCCAGGCAGTGATGGTCGCGCTCTTGATCGAGGCGCGCAGTTCGCGATTCGTCAGTAGGCGCAGATGGTGGCCCGTCAGGTCGGGCTGAGACGATCGATAGGCCGCGTCCTGCCGCTCCAGCTCTTCGATGGCCGGCGCCAAGTCGTCGAAGCCGCCGTTGGCTTCTGCGAACCGGCGCAGGCGGGACGGATCGCAGCGGTCGAACTGCACCAGCCGCCCCCTCACGAGGCCGCGCAGAATGAGCCAGGGGTCGACGGGGCTCATCGGCAGCAGTGGCAGCAGGGTGAGGCCGGCGCGAAAGTCGACCGCGGTCAAGCCGGCGCTGGGCGAGCCTTCCGCCCCGATGCGTTTGAGCACGTTCGGTTGGCTCTTGCAGGTCCACCATTCGTACTGCCGCGCCAGCTCGGAGGCGCCGATCTCGTGGAGCAGATCGACCAACCGGCGCATGAACAGCTTCTTGTGAACATACTCGGGGCAGTTGTGGTCAGGGGGCGGTGAGCCGTCAAACCGCCATCGAGACAACAGCCGGTCGTCGGCCTCGAACTTCCAGATCCGCCCATCGATCCATTCGTTGATCTCGCCGAAGCTGTGGAGCCGGTCGTCGAAGAGGGTGGCGTAGGTATCGCAGACCGCCTCGCCGTCGCCCAGCCTCACGGCGACCGCTCGCTGGATGAGCTTTTGCCAGAGCACCCCTGTTCGGACGGCCTGTGGCAGGACCTGGGCACTGAAAGGACACTGGTAGCCGGCGAAGTAGAGCAGGTTGCGGAAAAGCCGGGCGAAACCCGAGCACGGGCTCAGGATCTTGATCGCGTAGTGCCGTCCGACTTCGAGGCCGTCGATCGGACCCTCTTGGGAAGTGATGTCCAGCAACCGGATCCGATACACCTGGCCTGCGAAACCGCCGCCGACGAAGCTCTCGACCTCGGCCGAGATCTTCGCCGTGTGCGCTGGCACGACGCCGGTAACCTGGTACTCGAGCCGGTCACCCGGATCGTAGGCGCTCCGTCGAAACGGGCGCAAGAGCCGGCAATCGGCAAAGGACCTTTCCAGCGCTTCACGGGCGCTTCGAGGATCCTCCGGTGCGGAGGGTCTGAGGGTCTCGGCTTTCGGCACCAACAATCTTTCCCTGGGTGAGCACTGGCTGAGGGGTCAACAGATTACGCGGAAGAATCTCAAGAAAGCAAACATCGAGAGCAAAGGCTGAAGGCTCAGATTCGGATTTGGTCCGAGTTTCTAGCTACACTTGCCGCACAGTGAAAGCTCTGGCAAGTTTGCGAACCGTGCTCGAAATGATCAAGTTCGAGCACACGCTCTTTGCTCTCCCTTTTGCCTTCTTGGGAATGACGTTGGCCGCGGAAGGCTGGCCGGACTGGCGGATCGTGGGTTGGATCGTGGTCGCGATGGTGGGTGCGAGAAGCAGCGCGATGGCCTTCAACCGGCTCGTCGATCGGAAGATCGACTCCGCCAATCCCAGGACCGCTGACCGGGCGCTGCCGTCGGGCACGGTGAGTCCGGTATTCGTCTCGGTGTTCGTACTGGCGAGCATCGGGGTCTTTCTTCTTGCAGCCTGGCGGCTCAATCCGATGACCTTGAAGCTGTCCCTGGTCGCCCTGCCGGTTCTGCTGGGTTATTCCTATACGAAGCGCTTTACGGCGCTGTCTCACCTGGTACTCGGTCTGGCGCTGGCCGGAGCGCCTCTGGGTGCGTGGGTCGCGGTGCGGGGGTCGTTCGCCGCGGCGCCGGTGATTCTCGCCGGCGTGGTTCTTCTGTGGGTTGCCGGCTTCGACGTGCTCTATGCGCTCCAGGACTTGGAGTTCGACCGTAGGAGTAGTCTGCATTCGATCCCGGCGAGGTTGGGCGAAACCGGAGCCCTGTGGGCTTCGGGAGCCTTTCATCTGGGAATGTTGGTCCTCTTGGTGCTGCTGCCGCGGTTCTACGAACCGGGGCTGGGGTCGGCCTACTGGGTCGGCGTCGCGGGGTGCGCGGCTCTGCTTGCCTACCAGCACTGGATTGTTCGCCCGGGGAATCTGTCCCGCCTGAACGCCGCCTTCTTTCTGGCGAACGGACTTCTTGCGACCTGGCTGTTCCTGGTGACCGCGGCCGACCTCTTGCTGAGCTAGCTCGCTCGGCGGTCGGTTCCGAGCAGTCCGGATCGGTCCTTGACACGCAGGGCCGCTTCTCTCAACCTCGCGGCTATGGAGACAAAGAGCCGGGGCGTCGCCAAACGCTTGTCATTGCTCGACCGCTACCTGACGGTCTGGATCTTCCTCGCCATGGGAGTGGGAGTGACCTTGGGCGCCATGTGGTCAGGGGTTGCCGACTTCTGGGGTCGGTTCTCTGTCGGTACCACCAACCTGCCGATCGCCTTTGGTCTGATCCTCATGATGTACCCGCCGCTGGCCAAGGTGCGCTACGAGGAGATGCCTGACGTCTTTCGCAACTGGCGGGTGCTGGGTCTATCACTGATCCAGAACTGGGTGATCGGGCCGATCCTGATGTTCGCGCTGGCGATTGTCTTTCTCCGCGACCAGCCCGAGTACATGGTCGGCCTCATCTTGATCGGCCTGGCGCGTTGCATCGCGATGGTGATCGTCTGGAACGAGTTGGCCAAGGGGGACTCAGAGTACGCGGCGGGGCTGGTGGCCTTCAACAGCGTCTTTCAGGTTCTCTTCTACAGCGTCTACGCCTGGATCTTCGTCACCAAGCTGCCGCCGCTGTTCGGACTGAGCGGCTCGGTGGTCGATATCAGCATGGGCCAGATTGCCGAGAGTGTCTTCATCTACCTGGGTATCCCGTTCCTTGCCGGCATGCTGACGCGCCTGGTTCTGGTCAAGAGCAAGGACAGGGAATGGTACGAGCGGGTGTTCATTCCGAAGATCTCGCCGATTACGCTGGTCGCGTTGCTGTTCACGATTCTGGTGATGTTCAGCCTGAAGGGCGACCGGATCGTCAGAATCCCGGGTGATGTTCTGCGCATCGCCGTGCCTCTGCTGATCTACTTCGTGCTGATGTTCCTGATCAGTTTCTGGCTGGGGCGCAAGATCGGCGCCGACTACAGCAAGACGGCGACGCTGTCCTTTACGGCCGCGTCGAACAACTTCGAGCTCGCGATCGCGGTGGCGGTCGCCGTCTTCGGGATCGGCTCGGGTGTGGCCTTCGCTGCGGTCATCGGTCCACTGGTCGAGGTTCCGGTGCTGATCGGCCTGGTGAACGTGGCCCTGTTCTTTCAACGGCGCTACTTCGGCGATGAGGCGCGCGAGGCCGGCGCGTTGGCGGCGGTCGGTGCCGAGGCCTGCCGAACTTCCGGCGAGCAGCCCTAGAACCCGAGGACCAGCAGCTAGCCCACGAGCAGGCGACGGGCCTCCGATATCGAGCTCTGCTGGGCGACCAGGGTGACGACGTCACCGGGCTCGAGTTTCGTGCTGCCTCTCACGACACGCTGGCGGTCGCCACGGCGGAGCGATACGATCAAGCAGTCCTCGGGCAGGGTGATCTCGCGTACGGCGTGGCCCGCCACGGGTGAGTCGTCTCGGATGTGGACCTGCACCAGGCTCAGGTCCTCGACCTGGCCGAGGCCGAGCTCCTCGGCGCGTTGCAGGTCCTGGCCGCGCCTGGACAGAGCGTGGTTGTAGGCGCGGACGATGTCGTTGCGGCGTACGACGCCGATGGGGCGTTTGGATCCACGCTCGACGACCGGCAAGCGGTTGACATCGCGAACGCCGAGGCGGCGAAGAGCCGTTCCCATCGACTCGTCCGGGTAGGCGACGAGGATCTCGCCCGAGGTGGCAATATCGGCCACCCGCGCGCCTTCCGTTCGGGCGGCCGCGACCGACCGATCGAGGTCGGAGATGCTCACCATCCCGGTGAGCTCGCCGGCGTCGTCGATCACGGGGAAAGACTGAACGCGCCGGCGCGCGAACTCCTCGGCCAACTGGTTCAGCGGGGTCGCTTCGTCGACCGTACCGAAGTCGGTGGTCATGATCTCGGCAACGGAAACGGTTTGCAGGACGTCTACGTCCCGGCCCTTCTCGAGGCGGACGCCGCGGCGGCTGAGCTTGAGGGTGTAGATCGACTCCCGGCTCAAGAGCGTCGACAGGAGGGTGCTGACGACGGTCGCGAGCATAAGCGGCAGGATGATCTCGTAGTCGCCGGTCATCTCGAACAGGATGAGGATCGCGGTCACGGGTGCGTGAGCGGCACCGCTGAAAAACGCCGCCATGCCGACTAATGCGTAGGCGCCCGGGGGCGCGGCGATGGCGGGAAAGTAGGCGTTGGCCAGACTACCGAAGGACGCTCCCAGCATGGAGCCCATGAACAGGGACGGGGCGAAGACGCCTCCGGATCCACCGGAGCCCAGCGTGATCCAGGTGGCCAGCATCTTGAGCAGCAGCAGGGCTGCCGTCACTTGAAGAGCCAGGTTACCGAGCAGCGCGTCCGAGATGGTGTCGTAGCCGACGCCGAAGATGCGCGGGAAGCCATCCACCTGAAAGCTCAGGATGCCGATTGCGCCGAGCAGGACCCCGCCGATGGCGGGCCTGATCCACTCGGCGCCGCGCAGACGATCCCACAGGTCCTCCATCACGTAGAGGCCGCGGCTGAAGCCGACCGCTAGCAGGGCGGCGAGAACTCCCAGCAAGGCGTAGAGCAACAGCTCCCAGGGGCTGCGCAGAGCGTATTCGGGGACGTCGAAGGCCCGCACCTCGCTGGTGAAAGCCTGGGCGATGACGTCGGCGACCACCGCCGAGATGACCACCGCGCCGAAATAGAGACTGTGGAACCGACCCAGAATCACCTCGATGGCGAAGATGGCGCCCGCGATCGGGGCGTTGAAAGTGGCCGCGATGCCACCTGCGGCGCCGCAAGCCACCAGGCTTCGGATGCGCTCGTCGGAGAAGTTCAGTGCTTGCCCGAGAGTCGATCCGATGGCCGATCCGACCTGGACAATGGGGCCTTCTCTGCCCACCGAGCCACCCGAGCCGATGCACACACCCGAAGCCAGTGCCTTGACCAGGGCCACGCGCGGCCGGATACGACCGCCCCGCAGGGCGACGGCCTCCATCACTTCGGGCACGCCGTGACCCCGGGCCTCGCGGGCCCAGAAGTAGACCAGCGGCCCGACGATGAGGCCGCCGAGCGCGGGGACGAGCAGGAGCCTGCCCCAGCCGAGCTGCCCCGAGACGGCGGACTCGTAGCCGATCGAACGGATCGCCCCGATGAACCACCGGAACACCGCCGCGCCGAGACCGGCTCCAACTCCGACCAGAATGGCGGTGGCGAACGTTATGGCGGAGTTCGACACCTCGCGCCGATCGAGCCAGCGGGCGAAGCCGGTTCGGAGTTTGCGCCAGGCAGAGACCATGTGAAGCGCCGGCGAAGCCTAGAAGGGAAAGAACACCGGCACCAGCAGCGTCAAGAGGATGAAGAGGAAGATCGTGAGCGGCGTTCCCACCTTCAGATAGTCAGAGGAGCGATAGCCGCCGGCGCCCATGACCAGGAGGTTGGCTTTGTGGCTGAAGGGGGTCATGAAGGCGGCGGAGGCCGCCAGGCTCACACCCATCATCAGCGGGTAGGGACTCAAGTCGAGGCGCTCGGCCATCTCGATCACGACCGGGGCCAGCAGGACGACCGCCGGGGCACCGTCGAGCCCTTGGCTCAGCAGGCTGGCCAGCGCAATGAGCGCTCCCAGCACGAAGTAGGGCCCGAGGGGACCGGCGGTGCCGGCTACCGTGTCGGCCAGGAAATTCGCCGCGCCGGTACGTTCCATCGCGAATCCGACCGGCAGCACCGCGGCAACCAGAAAGATGGCGCGCCACTCGATGACGCGATAGGCCTCCGGCATGGTGAGCGCGCCGGCCAGGATCACGAGCGACGCCGCGGTGAACGCGGCGACGTGGATCGGCTGAAAGCCCGTCGCCACCAGGCCGATCATGAGCACCAGGCCGCCCAGTGCGAACGATGCCTTGTGGCTGCGCCGGGGTGCCTGGTCGGCTTGCGAGAGAACCAGGAAATCCGTTTCCGAGGCCAGCAGGCGGATCTTCTCGCGCGGCCCATGTAAGAGCAGAGCGTCGCCGAATCGCAGAGCGACTTCGGTGAGGTCGGCGTGGATGGGCCGGCCTCCGCGCCAGAGCGCCAGCGCTAAGAGACCGTACCGGCTCCGGAAATCGAGATCGCGCAGGGTCCGCCCCTCCGCCCGCGAACGGGGGGCGATCGCCACCTCTACCATCGTGTCGCTCTTGAGGGTCGAGTCGGGAGCGGTTTTGGCAATCTCGACGCCTCCGAGATCGGCCAGGGTGTCGACTTGTGCAGCGTCGGCTGTGAGCAGAAGACGATCCCCGGCGTTGATGATCTCGTCCGCGGGAACTGCGAGCCGCATTTCATCGTCGCGGATGATGCCGAGAACGGTGAGGCCTACGAGCTCCCCCAGCCGGCTCCGGCCCAGGGTCGAGCCCACCAGATCGGAGGAAACCGACACTGCGAGGACACAGAGCTCGTCCTGGAGCTCTTGGAGAGCCCCGATCCCGGTGTCGACGACCTCGAAGTCGGGCTCTTCGGCAAAGCGCTCGAGCAGTTGCTCGCTTCCAAGACCCAGGATCTGGTCCCCTGGTTGCAGAGTCCGCCCGGCGAGGCGGTCGCGAAACAGCTGGTTGCCGCGGCCGACGGCGGCGACCGCGATACCGAAGCGTTTCCGGAATCCCAGCTCACCGAGCGTCTTGCCCGCTACGCTGGCACCCGATCTGACGAGCGCCCGGATCCCACCGACGCCGGGCGGCACATTCGGCAATTGGCGTGCCGGTATGGACTGCACCTCGACTCCCTGCAGCTTGAGCAGCTCGGCGACGCGCGCGGCCTCGCCGTCCACGACCAGAACGTCGCCACCCCGAAGCTCGGTGCCGCCCTCCGGCTCGAACCGTCGACTCCCGCGTTGAATCGAAACCACCTTGACTCCGAGCATGTTGCCGAGCCGGGTCTCGGCCAGGGTTTTGCCGTCGAGAGGCGAGCTCTGGGGTAGGCGAAGCGAGAAAATCCGGTCCTCGAGCTGATAGACCTGCATGAGGTCGTCCGACCGGGGCGCGGTCAGCCCGCTTTTCTCCCGGGTCGGCAGCAGCTTGCGGCCGATGGTGAGCATGTAGATCACGCCCAGAAACAGGATCGCCGCACCGAGCGGCGTGAAATCGAACAGCTTGAACGGCTCCAGCCCTCGGTCGCTCAACATCTGCCCGGCCAGGATGTTGGGTGGCGTGCCCACCAGGGTCGTGGTGCCGCCCAGGATGGCGCCAAAGGCCAGGGGCATGAAAAGGCGTGAAGGCGCCAGCCCGGCGCGCGGCGCGAGAGTGGCCACGGCCGGCATCAAGACGGCGGTGGCGGCGATGTTGTTCATGAACGCGGAGAGAACTCCGGCGACCACCATCAGCGTCACGATCAATCGGATCTCGCTGTCACCGACCAGGCGGTGGATATGAGCTGCGATCAGGTCCGCGACTCCGGTCTCCAGAAGCGCGGCGCCGAGAATGAAAACCGACAGCATGGTGATGACGGCCGGCGACGAGAAGCCCTGGAAGGCCTCCGCCGGCGTGACGTAGCCGGCGAAGACCAAGACCACGAGTCCCAGGAAGGCCGTCAAGTCGACCGGCAGTTTCTCGGTCAGAAAGAGATACACCATCGCCGCGAGGAGAGCGAACAGGGCTGCGATTTGGAGCGTCACGTCGGTGATCTTAGTCGTTTGGGCCGCCGCGTCGAAGTCGGCTGTCGCGACCTTCCCGCCATCGGGTATCGTACCGGCGTGGTTGAGTTCCGGAGGTCTCTATATATCGCGGTGATCCTGGCCTTGGTGCTCGGTCCGAGCAGCGGAGCCCTTTCGCCGGCCGAGAATCCGGATGGAGCGGGAGGGGAGACTCCGCCCGGAGCGGCTCCACTCTCGGCGGAGTTGGCGGCTCGGCTCTGGTCGGCCTACGAAGCCCAGGAAGCCGAGTACACACCGCGAACGGAGCACCTGAGAGCCGACGGCACGCCGGTCTACGTGAACCGGCTCATTCTCGAGAGCTCACCGTACCTCTTGCAGCATGCGCACAATCCGGTCGACTGGTATCCATGGGGGCCGGAGGCATTCGAGGCCGCTCGCAGAGACGGCAAGCCGATTTTTCTCTCGATCGGCTATTCCACCTGCCACTGGTGCCATGTGATGGAGAGAGGGAGCTTCGACGACGAAGAGACCGCGCGCCTGATGAACCAGTGGTTCGTGAGTATCAAAGTCGATCGCGAACAGCGTCCCGACGTCGACCAGGTCTACATGACCGCGGTCCAGCTGATCACGGGGCAGGGCGGTTGGCCGATGTCGAGCCTTCTCACGAGTGACGGCAAGCCGTTCTTCGGCGGCACCTACTTCCCGCAGGACTCGTTCCGAGAGCTGCTCCGGAAGGTCGCCGACGCTTGGCGGGATCAGCGCCCTCTCCTGGTCCGACAGGCCGAAGAGGTCGCCGACCGGGTTGCGCTCTTCAGTGCCACCTCGGGCGAGGTCGTTGACGTGGGAAGTGGGGTCGTGACCGAGGCGGTCAGGCAGAGTCTGGGTCGCCACGACGACAGTAGGGGAGGCTTTTCACCCGCGCCCAAGTTTCCGCACGAATCCGAGCTGCTGTTTTTGCTCGAGCGCGCGTCGCGGTCGGGTGACCGTGAGACGCTTCGCGCCGTCGAGCTCACGCTCGACCGGATGGCGCGAGGTGGAATCCACGATCAGATCGGCGGCGGGTTTCACCGCTACTCGACGGACTCCGAGTGGCTGGTTCCGCACTTCGAGAAGATGCTCTACAACCAGGCCCATCTGGCGCGCGCCTATCTGGAGGCCGCGAGGATCACGGGCAACGGATTCTTCGAACGGGTGGCGCGGCAGTCCCTGGACTACGTGCTGCGCGACATGACGTCTCCCGCGGGGGCCTTCTTCTCGGCGACCGATGCCGACAGTGAGGGTCGGGAAGGCGAGTTCTTCGTCTGGACGCCCCGGCAGATTCGGGAGGCGCTGCCTGCGGCCGACGCCGATCTGGCGATTCGCGTATTCGGCGTCACCGACCGGGGCAACTTCGAGGGCAAGAACATCCTGCACCTGCCGGCGACTCTCTCCGAAGCCGCGGGCGCGAGCGAGATGCCTCTGTCGGATCTGCTGGCTCGCCTAGACCGTATCCGCGAGCGGCTCTATGAGGCACGAGAGCAGCGAGTGCATCCGCTGCGCGACGAGAAGATCGTCACCGCCTGGAACGCGATGATGATCACCAGTCTGGCCCGGGCAGGCGACGCTCTTCGCGACGAGCGCTACCTCGAGGCCGCCCGCCGGGCCGCCGAGTTCCTCTGGCAGAACAACCGGCGCCGAGGGGGACGCTTGTGGCGCGCGCATCTGGCGGGAACCTCCTCGGTGGAGGCGAGCCAAAACGACTACGCTTATCTCCTCGAAGCCCTGGTCACCCTCTACGACGTCACCGGCGAGTCGTCGTACCTGGAACGAGCCGCTGGAATCGCGGACGCCATGGACTCCCACTTTTGGGACGACGTTGGGGGTGGCTTCTTCATGAGCGAGGACGATCATGGCGGGCGGCTTCCGGTCCGGCCGAAGAGCCTGGGTGATGGCGCGATCCCCTCCGGCAACTCTGTGGCGGTGCGGGCTCTCGCAATGCTCTCGGCTCGTACCGGTCGTCTCTCCTACCGGCAGAAGGCGGAAAGTACGGTGGCTGCCTTCTCGAAGTCGATTCGGCGTCAGCCCACGGGCTTTGCCTACCTGCTCCTAGGTGTCGACGAGCTGCTTCACGGGGCCGTCGGTGCGCTCGAGTACGGTGCCGGCGGCGTCGTGCGGGTGGCGGCATCTTGGGATGCCGTCCGGAGTTCCGGCGCCAGCTCTTCGTACAGCCTCGCGGTTCGACTCGAGATCGCCGACGGCTGGCACGTGAACTCGAATCGGCCGTTGCAGGATCATCTGGTCCCGACCCGGTTGATCGCCACCGGCGACGGGCTGAAGCTCGAAGACATCGACTACCCCGCCGCCGAAGTGGTCACGCTGGGATTTCAGGACGAGCCGCTGTCCGTGTTTCAGGGCTCGTTCGAGATCTCGGCCGGTCTGGAGACCCTCGGCACCGGTGAGCTCGGTAGGGCCGGGGAATCCGGCGGGGTTCGGGTAGAGCTCACGCTTCAGGCCTGTGATG
The DNA here is from genome assembly GCA_024224155.1 of bacterium. NCBI lineage: Bacteria > bacterium. The sequence continues at coordinate 751 of JAAENP010000421.1, read as the reverse complement.
ATGAGAGGTGTTTGAGGCCCGAAACGCTCGCCCTGGAGCTGCCGGTCCCAGGACGGCGCTGAAGCGAGCGACCGGCTTCGAGTTGGACTCGATTCGCTGCCGGGCTCGGCGCTCGCAGCCGCCTGCACACGGCGAAGATCCTGCGCTTGTCCTCGGACCTTCCGATCGTGGTGGAGATTGTCGACACGATCGAGAAGATCGAGTCCTTCCTCCCGGTCATAGACGAGGCCGCCACCGAGGGCCTGGCGACCGTAGAGAAGGTCGACGTGCGCTTCTATCGGGGCGGCTCGGGCGGAGCCTGACCGCTCGACCACCCGAAGCGGTCGAGCGGCCCTATTGCCGGAAGCAACGAGACCGTCCGACCCGGCGCGGGAGGGTCGAACGGGACGAAACGTCCATCTTGCCATCGCACCCAGCGCATGGAGTCGTCTTCGAGCGGCTTCGGGAAGCGATAGAGCAGCGTGCCGGGTGAGCCGTCGCCGGCCAGCGACAGGACCTCGATCTCAAAATCACTGAGGCTAACGGTCTGACCGGGCTCGAGCGGATTCTCCGGGTCGCGAAACAGGCGGCCCAGCGGGCCGGCGAACAGGCCCCGTTCAAGCGCTACCCGCAGAGCCAGCTCGCCCGATCGCGACAGCGTGATAGGCGTCGGTCCTGTCGATAGTGCCAGGAGTCGCCGCGGGATCGGGCGGCCTTCCAGGGCCTGCAGGGTCGGGAGGTTGGTCACGAACAACAAGTAGTCGGGGGCGTT
>JAAENP010000420.1 GCA_024224155.1 bacterium | reverse complement strand
TAAGAAACAGGATGCCGTTGACATTTGTGAAGTTCCACAGACTCGACCCGCTGTCTCCTGGCTGGATGTCCTTGACCAGGACGGTGCCGGCCTCGGTACCGTCGCTCTTCCAAAGCTCCGAGCCGGAGGTGCCGTCGCGGGCTGCGAAAAGTACGATGCCGTTGGTTTCGGTGAAGTCGAACGGGGAGGAAGAGTCCTCCCCCGGGTTGATGTCTTTGACCAGTAGCGTACCGGCCTCGGTGCCGTTGCTCGTCCACAGCTCACGACCGTTGATGCCGTTGTCGGCTGAGAAGAAGACGATGCTATTGACCTCCGCGGGCTCGATCCATGGATCGGATGAGCCGGCTCCGGGGTTGATGTCCTTGACCAGAACGGTGCCGGCCTCTGTACCGTCGCTCGTCCACAGCTCACGGCCGTTAGCGTCGTCGTACGCGGTAAAGAGAAATGTGCCGCCTATGTTCGCGAGGTACACCGGATAGGAGGAGCTGGCTCCCGGACGGATGTCCTTGACCAGGACGGTGCCGGCTTCGGTGCCGTCGCTCTTCCACAGCTCGACACCGTGGGTTGCGTCCCGTTGGGAAAAGAAAAGTGTTCCGTTGACATCGGCCTTCTGAGATACGAAGAACCCTACTAGTGTCTGGTTGATGTCCTTGAGCAACTCGGGTACGACGGCATTCGAATGCGGGGCGCCTGCTGCCACCATCACCCAAAGGAGAACACCTCCGAGCCATCTGGAACGGCACATGGATCGCTTTCTATTTCGCTTCGGTTCTGTCAAGTGATCGTTGCCGTCGAACGCTCACGCGGCCGGAGTTGCGATGTTTCGGGATCCGCTGCATCTATTCTGGACCCCTATCGCCGTGGGTGCACCACCTGGATGGGTGGGAGTCCACTCTCAGGGGCGTGGCCGCGCCCTCGCGGCAAGTCAACGGAGCGGTCGCTGAATCGAATCCGCGATCAGCGGCTCGGGCTACCGCCCGGCTACAGGGAGCCGCTCGCGGCTTCCTTGGGATCGATGAAGCTGTAGCCGGCGCCGCGCTCGGTGACGATGTAGCGCGGCCGGCTGGGCGCCACCTCGATCTTTTGGCGCAACCGATGGATGTGAACTCGCAGCGTGTTCTCGTCGGCGCTCTGATTGGGCCAGACCCGGGCCAGGATGTAGCTGGTCAAGACCGTCTTGCCGGCGTTCTGCATCAGGATGTAGAGCAGCTTGGTCTCGGTGGGCGTGAGCGCGAGCGGCCTGCCGTTGATGATCGCCTTCTGTCGTACGAAGTCGACCGACAGATTCTCGTCGATGACGATCATGGCTTGCATCGTGTACGAGAAGTCGCCGATTCGCTTGAGGATGCGCCCGACTCTGGCGGCCAGCTCGGCTGGATTGAACGGTTTGATCATGTAGTCGTCGGCGTATTGCTCGATCGTCTTGACCACGGTGTCTTCGTCGTCGACCACTGTCAGCATGATCACCGGGACGTCGCTGATGTCATGGATTCGCTGGCAGAGCGAGAGTCCATCCAGGCCTGGCAGGCGAATGTCGATGACCGCCAGGTGAGGAAGCCCCTCGTCGTTCATCAGATTGAGGGCCATCTCCGCGGTTTCCGAGGTCATCACCTCGTAGCCGGCGTCTTCGAGAGTAGCGGTGATCAGCTCCAGCACTTCCGGATCGTCGTCGATGGCCAGAATGCGCTGCTTTCGGTCTTTCTGCTGCTCGAGGAGGTTGTCTGACATGGGGTTCCTACCGAAATTTCGTGGTTACATTGGTTGTGATTAAGACATAATCATAAAGTTAATTCGTAAAGAGGTCAACCGGGCCCGCGAGCGGTTTGATGCAATCGGGCTCGTCGCAAACCACATCGTTGACCCTGATTCCGACCGCCTCAGAGCACGTGTCGCCGGCCGGCCAGGGCTGGAATATGGCGCGGGCGGAAGACTCGGAAAGGCGGCCGGGATGAAGCCAATCGGCCTGGTGATTCCTGCCCAGGATGACCGGCATTCGGGGGTGAATCCGGCCCACGATGTCGTTGGCCACGGTCGTAAGGACGACGTAGGACAGCCGGGCGGACGCATCCTCGGTCCAGAGACCGGCGAACGCGAGCAGCGGCGATTCGCGCGAGGTGAAGTAGTAGGGCTGCCTGGTCCGACCGATCTTGGTCCATTCGAAGAAGCCGTTGGCGGGCACCAGACAGCGCTTCTTGGCGAAGCTCTCCCTGAACGCCGGCCGGTGCTCGAGATCCTCGGAGCGGGCGTTGATCACCAGCCGACTCTTTCCGGCTCGGGGGAGCGTGAATCCCCAGTGCGCAAGCAGAGCTTGCCGGCCGCTTCGCTCCACCGGCGCGACGATGATCGATTCCTGAGACGGAGCCAGGTTGTAACGAGCGGGCAGCTCCGGCGCTGTGCCCGTATCGAAGTACTCCGCGACCACGTCGTGAGGAGAAGTCAGGGTGTAGCGTCCGCACATGGTCACGAGCCGGAGCTTCGAATGCGTCGTACCTCCAGTCTATCTTGACCCTGCTACCATTTTCTTCGGCGGGCCGGTAGGAGGACCACCTTATGCAGCAGATCATCGAATGCGTTCCGAACTTCAGCGAGGGGCGCGACGCGGAGGTCATCGGTCAGATCACCGATGCCGCCGCGCGGGTCGAGGGTGTCGCCCTTCTGGATGTAGATCCGGGGCGGGCCACTAACCGGACCGTGGTGACGTTTGCGGGGGCGCCCGAGGCTGTGGTCGAGGCCGCGGTTCAGGCGGCGCGGGTGGCGGCCGAGTTGATCGACATGCGGCAGCACCACGGTGAACACCCGCGGTTCGGAGCTCTCGATGTCTGTCCATTGGTGCCGGTCAGCGGCATCACCATGGCAGAGACCGTCGAGTGGGCCCGCAAGCTGGCCAAGCGGCTGGGAGAGGAGGTCGGCCTCACGGTCTATTGTTACGAGAGCGCGGCGCTGTCCGAGAATCGAAGAAACCTGGCGACGGTTCGAGCCGGCGAGTACGAGGGCCTCGAGCGCAGACTGTCCGGCAGCGAATGGCGTCCGGATTTCGGCCCCGGCGAGTTCAAGCCGCGGTCGGGGGCCACCGCCGTCGGCGCGCGAGACTTCCTGGTCGCCTACAACATCAACCTCAACACGACCTCCTCCCGGCGAGCCAATGCGATTGCCTTCGACGTGCGCGAACGAGGCCGGGTCGAGAGAAAGGGCCATCCGCTGACCGGCGAGATCGTCCGAGACGACAACGGCGAGGCGGTCTACACCCCGGGCACCCTCAAGGCGGTCAAGGCGATCGGTTGGTACATCGAGGAGTACGGAATCGCGCAGATATCGATGAACCTGACCGACGTCAAGACGACGCCGATCCATGTCGCGTTCGATGAGGTCTGCGCGCGGGCCCGAGCCAGGGGGATTCGAGTCACCGGCTCTGAGCTGGTCGGACTGGTGCCTCTCAAGGCCATGCTCGACGCGGGCCGGTACTACCTCGAGAAGCAACAGATGTCACTGGGCGTTCCCGACAGCGAGATCATCAGGATCGCGGTGAAGTCTCTTGGGCTCGACGATTTGAAGCCCTTCGATCCCGCCGAGAAGATCATCGAGTATCGGCTCGGTACGCTCCTTCCCGCGGCGCCGAAGCTGGTCGAGAAGACCGTCGTCGGGTTCACGGAAGAGACCGCTTCCGAGTCTCCTGCTCCGGGCGGCGGGTCGGTTTCGGCCGGTGTCGGGGCGCTGGGCGCGGCACTCGGCACGATGGTCGCCAACCTGTCCGCCCACAAGCGCGGCTGGGACGAGCGTTGGGAGGAGTTCTCGATTTGGGCCGTGAACGGCAAGCTAACCTACGCGGCTCTGCTCGAGTTGGTCGACCGGGACACCGAGGCTTTCAACGCGGTGATCGCCGCCCACCGTCTGCCCAAGGGTTCGGAGTCCGAACGAGAGCACCGCGACGCAGCCGTCCAGACGGCGGCACGGCAGGCGATGGAGGTTCCTCTCGAAGTCATGGGAAAGGCGGTCGAGTCGATGCCCTTGCTCAAGGCCATGGCCGAGTCGGGCAATCCGGCCTCGGCGTCCGATGCCGGGGTCGGCGCGCTGTGTGCGCGCGCCGCGGTGCGAGGCGCGTATTTGAACGTCAGGATCAACGCGAGCGCTTTGGAGGACCAATCCCTGGCAGCCGATCTGATCGCGCGCGGCAAAAGCCTCGAAGACCAGGCCGCCGAGCTCGAGGCCGAGATCCTGGCGATTGTCGCCGACAAGCTCTAGGGCGCGCGGAACCGGCAATTCGGCGACTCCTGATGGGGCGCCTCTCTGACAGGCGCCGATCGGCAGGGCAGCGACCTTCGATGTGAAGAGCCGGTCTCGGCCTTGCCTGCGCGGAGCCGTTTGAGGCGGTGCGAGGATCCGGCGTGGCGACTGGAGGGGGAGACGAGGACAAGCGATTTGCCCGCACCGCAGCGGGAGAGAAAAGGGAACGTTCACCCTGCATCAGGTTCTCGAGATCAGCAGTCCGAAGAATACCCTCTGTCGCGACCGATCTGCCCCCTTTCTCGAGCGCGAGGAGACGCGCAAAGCGCCCGAGACGGCCTCTTCAGGAGCCCGCCGGATCGCACGAGCCGAGAGGCTCGAGCGCTGGCGAGGCCGGGTCCGGCGTCAGCCCGAGGCGGCCCCTGGCCGGCTGCTCTGCCGAGTGGCAGCCGAAGCGAGCGCTTGGACGCCGCTCGTTGGACTCCGACCAGGCCCAAGCCGGAAGCGCGATAGACTCCGCCGATCGGAGATCCCCGCCTTGAGGCCACCAGAGACCATTCGACTCACTCCCGGCAAACGGGTTCTCTACCTCACCAAGGATCCCGAGCTGATTCGCCGACAGCTCGCCGGCGAGCTCGATCTGGAGATGGCCCACCTGACGGTGGCGGACCTTCTCGACGACATCAACACCGACGCCATGACGCCGGCCTGGGTCTGCTTCTCGCACCGGCCCGAGGACATCGCTCGGGATGCCTATGCCGGCCTGATCGTCGACGGCGAGAGGCTCTTCGGGCACGAGGAGCTCATGAAGGGCGGCTTCGAGGTCATCGTGTCGGGGTATCGGAAAGGCGTCGGCAGCTCGCGCGAGACCGCGGTCCAGGCCGAGAAGTGGTGCGGCATCCGAATCGCGATCGCGGCCTCCTTTGCCCCGATTCACGCCGCCAACAACATCAACCAAGGTGTCTTGATGGCCGGTCATGAGGTACTTCGGCGTCTGGAGGCGGGCGAAGGCGTGCCGCTCGAGGACTTCCTGGCCGGCCACGATCCGATCACGCAGCTGAAGATCCGCGCGGGGGGCTTGTTCGCGTTCTCGAGGGCACTTGCCGGCGGAGAGATCGAGCTCCCGCCGGTTGAGACCGGGCCGCGGGGCATGACCATGTGCGAGAAGATTCTCGCGCGCCATGCGGAGCCGGAGCGTGAATACGTGAAACCGGGCGACGCCATGGTGGTCGACGTAGACGGTGGCTACTCGCACGAGTTCACCACGGCGCAGGTCCACTATTTCCTGGAGCAGGAGTACGGCGCCGACTACGTGCTCAAGGACCCCGGCCGCTTCGCGATCTTCGAGGATCACTTGATCTACGCCGACGAGGTCCCCAAGATGATGCCTTTCGTCGAGAAGATCAACACGTTGCGCGAGCTTCAGCTCGTGTTTCGGGATCACTCCGATGTTCAGGATTTCTCGGCCAAGGACGGAGTCTCGCCGGGAATCTGTCATGAAGTCGCGCGCGAACGTCTGGTGTCACCGGGACAGTTCATCCAGGCCACCGACAGCCATACCTGCATGGGTGGATGCAACAACGCTCTGACCTGGGGAGTTGGAGCCACCGAGTACGCCAACCTGATCCACTCCGGATTCACCACCGTGGAAGTTCCGGAGTCGATCCGCTTCGACCTGGTCGGTGGTCTTCGAGAGGGCGTCACTGCCAAGGACTTGATGCTGTACGTCCTGCTGGAGTACGCCAAGCCGCAGAAGACGCTCAAACGTGTGATGGAGTTCGGCGGGCCGGGTCTGGCCAGTCTGTCCATGGACGAGCGCGCGACCCTCACCAACATGGCCACCGAATGCTCGGCTCGCACGGCAATCGTCGAAGCCGACGACAGGACCTACGAATGGATCCTCGCACGCCGCCGCGAGCTCTCGAGAGCGGACCTCGAGCGAGCGTCGATCCGTCCCGACGCCGAAGCTCACTACGACGGCGGGCGTTACACCCTCGACCTCGAAAGCATTCGTCCGATGGTCGCCCATCCCGGGAATCCCGATATCGGAGTCCCTTCCGATCCTACAAATGGCGCCTACGTGGACGAGATCGGTGACGTCGAGATCGACATCGCCTATGGCGGTAGCTGTACCGCGGGCAAGATCGATGACCTGGTCTTCTACCATCGGGTCGTGAAGGAAGCGGTCGACAATGGCCTGTCGGTGGCACCGGGGGTTTCCTTTCTGATCCAGTTCGGTTCGCGGGAAGTCGAAGAGTACTGTTGCGAGAACGCCTTCATCGAGACCTTTGAGAAGGCCGGAGTTCGGCTGATTCAGCCCGGCTGCGGAGCCTGCATCGGTTGCGGCCCGGGAGTATCGGATCGAGAGGACCAGGTGAGCATCTCGGCGATCAATCGCAACTACAAAGGCCGATCGGGACCGGGCCGGCTCTATCTCGCTTCGCCGCTGACCGTGGCGGCGTCGGCTATCACAGGCAAGATCACCGCCTACCAGGCGGGCATGTTCGCTTTGGTGTCGGTCTAGAGCCTTGCCGGCCGGGAGTATCGCAACGCCGTGAGTGAGGGTTTCTCGCGGGTTGCCCGTACGGTGCGCGGTAGCTGGACCGAAAACACCCATTTCGGAGTTGCTGTCGTCACCACTCCCGACGGCCGCATCGTCGGTAGTCTGGGCGACTCGGAGCGCAGGGTCTTCCTGCGCTCGGCCGCCAAACCTCTTCAGCTTCTTCCGCTCCTGGTTGCCGGCGGCAGAGAGCGCTTTAGCCTCTCCCAGGCGGAGATTGCGCTCATGTGCTCTTCCCATGCCGGCTCCGACGAGCACGTGCGGGCGGTGCGGGGGCTTCTGGATCGGAACGGAATTTTGGAGGAGAGCCTGACTTGCGGCATTCATCCCCCTCTCGGCCAGGAGGCCGCAACCGCCCTTCGCGAACAGGGCGAGAGTCCGAGCCGCTTGCACAACAACTGCTCGGCCAATCACGTCGGGCAGTTGATGGCCTGTCTGCTCCTGAATTCGCCGACCGAGGGCTATAGCGAGATGGGGCACCCGCTGCAGCAGAAGGTGCTGGGCCTGGTCGCGGAGTTTGCCGGCATCGAAACCGAGGAGATCCAAACCGGAGTCGACGGTTGCGGGCTGCCGAGCTTCCGGGTTGCCACCGCCCAGGCCGCGCGTCTATACGCTTGTCTGGCCGACCCGAAAGCCGGCGGCGTCGCCGAAGACCTGGTCCCGCACTCGAGAGCAGTGATCGAAGCCATGGCAGCGCATCCGGACATGGTCGCCGGGCCGGGTCGGTTTACGACCGAGCTCATTCGGGTCACGGGCGGCCGGTTGATCGGCAAGGAGGGAGCCGAGGGGTTCTACGGCGTTGCCGTCCGGGGTCCAGTTGCTCTGGGGATTGCGATCAAGATCGCTGACGGGACCGAAGAATGCCGCGATGCGGTGGTCATAGAGCTCCTGCGTCAGGCGGGCTGTCTCAGCCTGGCCGAGTTCGAGCAGCTGTCGCCGTTCTACGGAAAGGAGCTCAGGAATCACGAGGGTGAGGCGGTGGGAGAGCTTGCTCCCGATCTCGAGCTGGTCCAGAGTGAGATCTGGGACACGAATGAGCCGAGACCGGCCGAAAGAGCCGGTTGAGATACGGTATTGAGGGAGACAACAGTTGCCAGACCCAACCAAGATCAGAATCGCTCACAGCCCGGATTCGGACGATGCGTTCATGTTCTATGCCCTGACCCAGGGGCTGGTCGACACCGGCGGACTCGAGGTCGAGCATCAGCTGGACGACATCGAGACTCTGAATCGCGCGGCCTTCGAGGGCAAGTACGAGATCACGGCCATTTCCTTTCACGCCTATCCCTATCTGGCCGATCGGTACCGTTTGATGCCCTGTGGCGCCAGCTTCGGTGACGGTTACGGCCCGGTAGTCGTCGCCACCGACGATGTCGACCGCGAGGGCCTCTCGGGCCAGACGGTGGCCATTCCGGGCAAGCTGACGACGGCGCATCTCGCTCTCAAACTCTGGAACCCGCAGGTGCGGACCACCGTGGTGCCTTTCGATCAGATTTTCGAGGCTGTCGAGTCGGGCTCGGCCCGCGCCGGCGTCGTGATTCACGAGGGCCAGCTGACCTGGGGTGACCGGGGTTTGCAGGCGGTGGTGGATCTCGGAGCCTGGTGGCAGGATGAGACCGGCGGACCGCTGCCGCTGGGCGCCAACGCGATTCGCTCGGACCTTTCGTCCGAGATGCAGGTTCAGCTCTCCAGAATGCTCCGAGCGAGCATCGACTACGCTCTGGATCACCGCGAGCCGGCTCTTGACTACGCGATCCGCTATGCCCGGGACATCGAGCAAGACCGACAAAGGTCGGATCGTTTCGTCGGCATGTACGTCAACGAGTGGACCCGCGACTACGGTGAAGCCGGCCGGGCCGCCGTGCGGCAGCTCCTCCGGCGCGGATTCGAGGCCGGCATTATCGACCGGGCCGTCGAGCCAGACTTCGTCGAGCTCGGGAACGCCACTTAGGTGGTGTCCCTTCCGACCTAGGTTTCGGATCCCGGCGGGAATTCGAAGGGGTGGGGTAGAAGATCGCTGAGTCGATACTCCTTGCTATCACCCTGGACGTTGGCGAGCAGCACCGGGAGATCCGGTCGCCCGAACTCGGTCAGGACCTCCAGGCATTGTCCACACGGCGGCGAGGGCGGCTCGGTGTCGGTGACCACCGCCACCGCGGCAATCGCGCGGTGGCCCTGGGCGACGGCTGATAGTACGGCCACGCGTTCGGCACAGACCGTCAGCCCGAAGGTGCGGTTTTCGACGTTGCATCCGGTGAAGACGCTGTCGTCCTCGGTCAGGATCGCCGAACCGACAGGGAAGTTGCTGAACGGGCAATAGGCGTGCTCGCGCACCTCTCTTGCGGCCTGCAGAAGCTCGGTCCAGTCCATGGGCCGGTCAATCTACCACGCCGATCGCTGTGGTAGCCTGCATAGCCCGCGCAACTTGAGCGCGCGGCTCAAAGCCCCCTGGAGGACGCACGAGGTGAGCAAGAACATCGGTCGATTGACGGCGCCCGCAGATGGCCAAGAGATTACCTGGCGCGAGGGCGTTCTCGAGATTCCCGAACGGCCTGTCATCCCCTTCATCGAAGGTGACGGCATCGGACCTGACATCTGGCGGGCGACCAAGCTGGTGCTCGATCGAGCGATCGCAGAAGCCTACGGCGGCTCGAAGTCGATTGCCTGGATGGAGGTTTTCGCCGGGGAGAAGGCCAAGGAAGAGTACGACGAGTGGTTGCCTCAGGACACGATCGAAGCGCTCAAGCACTTCAGGGTCGGTATCAAGGGGCCGCTCACGACTCCCGTCGGCGGTGGCTTTCGTAGCTTGAACGTGACCTTGCGGCAGGTCCTGGATCTCTATGCCTGCGTTCGTCCGGTGCGCCACATCAAGGGTGTGCCCTCCCCGGTCAAGGACGCGAGGCTCGTCGATATGGTGATCTTTCGCGAGAACACCGAAGACGTGTACGCAGGTATCGAATGGGAAGAAGGATCGACCGGGGCGGCGAAGCTGATCGAGTTTCTGCGAGCGGAGCTGGGCAAGCGGGTTCGGGAAGACTCGGGCGTCGGCATCAAACCGGTCTCGGCCACAGGCAGCAAACGGCTGGTGCGCAAGGCGCTCGAGTACTCTGTCGCCCAGGGCCGGACCGATGTCACCTTGATGCACAAGGGCAACATCATGAAGTTCACCGAAGGTGCCTTCAAGGACTGGGGCTACGAAGTTGCCAGGACGGAGTTCGAGGATCAAACGGTGACCGAAGCGCGGCTCTGGGACGAGTTCGATGGCGAGCTCCCGGAAGGCAAGATCCTGGTCAAGGACCGGATCGCCGACGCCATGTTCCAGCAGGTGCTGTTGCGGCCCGCCGAGTATCAGGTGATCGCGACCACCAACCTCAACGGAGACTATCTTTCGGATGCGCTCGCAGCCCAGGTCGGTGGGCTGGGAATGGCGCCCGGCAGCAACGAGGGCGACGGCCTAGCCCTCTTCGAGGCGACCCACGGCACCGCGCCGAAGTACGCGGGGCAGGACAAGGTCAACCCGGGTTCCTTGATTCTCAGTGGAGTCATGATGCTCAGGTGGCTCGGCTGGGGCGAGGCCGCGGACCTCGTCGAATCCGGCATTGCTGCGGCGATTCGCGAGAAGCGAGTGACCTACGACTTGGCGCGCCAGATGAAGGGTGCGACCAAGGTCAAGACCTCGGAATTCGCCGAGACGATTATCGCCAGTTTCTAGGGCCGGTGGATTTCGCTTCCCGGGCTGCAACCTTGTCCCGGCGGCGGCGTATCGACACCTGAGATAATTCCAAGGGAGTTGCCGGCTTGGTCATGAACACGGATTCCAACCGCCGCCGTCGCGACCTCATTTGGGTCGCAACCGGTTTGCTCGCCGCGCTCGCCGTGATGTGGAGTTTTCCGCGCGCCTATCCGCTCTTTCCCACCGACTGGACGGTATCCAAGGAAGAAGCCGTAGACATCGCCTTGGAGAGGATTCGAGACCTGGGCGAGCTGCCGTCGAGGCCCTACGTGCTGGCTCGCCTCAACTCGACACCGGTGCTCGAGCCGATGCTTCAGGCGGCCGAAGCCAGCCGGGACGAGATTCGCCAGAGCGCGCCGGGGCGCGAGCTTCTGATATGGGAAGTCGTGGTTTACAGGCGCGACTCGCCGTCCAATGAATGGGAGTACCGTGTCCGGGTCAGGGGCGACGCCGAGGTCTCGGAGCTCCGCCGCAGAGTGCCTCCCGACGAAGCCCGGCCGGACATCACCGACGCCGAGGCCGCCCGTCGAGCGGACGCCTTCTTGGGAAAGCAGGGCTTCGACCTCGCGGACTTCGACCCGTCCCAGATCCGTCAACGGCAGCTTCAAGCGCGAACCGATCGTGTGTTGCGGTATCGAGATCGGGAGTCGGTTCTGGGCGAGGATTTCGACTACGGACTGGAAGTCCTGTTCGCGGGCAACGAGCTCACCGGCTTTGCTCGGTACTTCGACGACCCGGGGCGCGAAGCGTTTCAGCGCACTCTTCAGACGCTGACGCTTCTGCAACAGGCCTGGATCTTCATGGCGGTTCTGCTGGTTCCCCTGATCGCGGTTCCGTTTGTCCGTCGGTACCACGCCGGCGAGATCGGTGTGCGAAGAGGCCTGCAGATTTTGGCCGCGGCCATCTTCTGCGGCGCCTTGATCTTGTTCTTCTGCGGGCGGGTCGTGTCCGCGGGCGTGACGATCGGCGTCTTGACGCGGCCGCAGACGACATTCGTCGTGGTGTTCCAGCTCATGCTTCTCTATTTCTTCCCGCTGGGCTTCGCCGGCTTCTTGAGCTGGTCGGTGGGTGAGTCGCTGTGTCGGACCAACCACCCTCATCGGCTTGCGGCCTTCGACGCCCTGTTTCAGGGCCGTTGGCTGAACGCGACATTCGCTCGCTCTTCTCTGAGGGGATTGGTGGCGGGCCTGCTGGTCTCGGCCGCGCTCCTGGCCCTGGCGGCACTGGTCCGCGGCTACGGCGCATGGGCTTCCACCGCGTTCTTGTTCGGGCTGTGGTGGGAGAGTGCCTCCTGGTTCAGTGTTCCTTTGCTGGCCTCGGCAATCGTGGCCGGGCTCTACGGCGGCCTCTTCGGCCGGTTGTTTCTGGTTTCGTACCTCGAGCGGCGCATCGGAATCTGGGGCGCGGCGATCGTGGCGACGGTGGTCGGCGCGTTTCTCTTTTTTCCGATGCAGTTCGTGTTCCCGACCAGCTGGAGCCCCGTCTTCTGGATCCTGCCGCCGCTGGTTTTCGTTGTGCTCTTCGTACGCTACGGCATCATGACCAGCATCCTGGCCCAGATGACCGTGCTGATCGTTCTCGGGGCCGGACCTTTTCTTGGCGTCGCCGATCCGGCGATGCAGTTCCAAGCTTCGCTGGCGCTGCTGGCGGTGTCGGCTCCGCTCATCGTGAGCGTGCGCCACCTATGGAGCGGGCGGGAGTTTCTCTACCGCTACGAGGACGTACCGCCGCACGTGCGCCGAATCGCCGACCGCGAGCGCCAAAAGGTGGAGCTCGAGACCGCTCGCAGAATCCAGACGTCGATCCTTCCCGAGCTGCCCCCGCAGCTGAACGGTGTGGAGATGACCCACAGCTATCTTCCCGCGACGGAGGTCGGGGGCGATTTCTACGATGTTCTGGCTCTGGAAGATGGCCGCCTGGCGGTGGCGGTAGGAGACGTCGCCGGCCACGGAGTCTCGAGCGGCCTGGTGATGTCGATGGCCAAATCGGCTCTTTCGGTGCAGGTGACGTTCAACCCTGAGGTCGAGGCGGTGTTCTCGACGTTGAATCGCATGGTCTATCAGAGCGCCCGCAAGCGACTGCTGACCACCCTCTGCTATGCCTTGGTGGATCCGGCGAAGCGCGAGATGTTCTTTGCCAGCGCCGGCCATCTCTTCCCATACCGGATCTCGAGTCGAAACGAAGTCCAAGCACTCGAGTCGGTGTCCTATCCTCTGGGTGTGCGCGACGAGATCGACGTGCGGGTGCGCTCGGCCAATCTGGAAGCTGGCGACTACCTGTTCATGTTCAGCGACGGTGTGGTCGAGGCTCGAGATCGCGCGACCGATGAGCTGTTCGGATTCGAGAGGCTGGAGCGGAGCCTGAAGAGGCATGCCGGTGGCTCGGTTCAAGAGCTTCGCCGGGGCGTGCTCGCGGATCTCGACGAGTTCACCGGTCCCGGGCCGCGCGACGACGACCTGACAGTGCTCGTGCTGCGGCTTCCCTGACCGCCAGAGTCTCAATAGCGATAGGGCTCCGCTTGCCCTCGAGCGAGGCGAAGGGTCTCGACCTTGGGCTGCGGGTGTCCGTGGGACGATGCGGTTGTAGCGGTCGACCTCCGTGTCGACCGTCTTGGCGTCGCTCACAACTCCTTGTTCACGCTACCGATAGAGGCCGCCGGTGCTGCCTCTTCGGGGGCCATCAGTAGATAGAGAGGCTCCCTTCGAGGCCCACTCGGTGCTCCTTCAGCCGAGGATGGTGCAGCGGTCGACCTCCGTGTCGGAACACCAAGAAGCCGTGTCCCCGATGATAAGCTGCCGCCCCCGAGAGGCGTTCGCGGCTCTCGCGTCGCAACGAAAACCACCGGAGAACAATTTGAAGATTCACGAGTATCAGGCCAAGGAGATCCTGCGTCGGTACGGCGTGGCGACGCCCCGAGGCAAGATGACCGAGGACCCGGCCGAGGCCGGCAAGCTCTGTGCGGAGTTCGATGGCAAGTGCGTAGTCAAGGCTCAGATCCACGCCGGCGGTCGCGGCAAAGGCGGAGGCGTCAAGCTGGCCGCCTCACCGGCGGAAGCAGAAGAGATGGCGGGCCAGATTCTGGGCATGCAACTGGTCACCAAACAGACCGGTCCCGAGGGGCAGAAGGTCCGGCGCCTGCTGATTGAAGAGGCCGTGGACATCGCTCAGGAGCTCTACTTGAGTGTTCTCTTGGACCGCGAGAGCGGCTGTCCTCTGGTGATGGCCTCGGCCGCGGGAGGCATGGACATCGAGGAGGTCGCCGAGAAAACGCCGGAGGCGATCGTGCGCCAGCTCATCGACCCGCACCTCGGCATCCAGCCGTTTCAGGCGCGCCGGGTGGCGCGGCGCCTGGGTCTCGCCGGTGGCACCGCCAAGCAGGCTGCCAAGCTGGTCAGCGCGCTCGTCAAGGCCTACCTGGCGAGCGATGCTTCGCTGGTCGAGATCAACCCACTCCTGGTGACCGGCGCCGGCGACGTGATGGCGCTGGACGCCAAGATGTCGTTCGACGACAGCGCGCTCTTCCGTCATCCTGATTTCAAAGAATTGCGCGACCGGGCCGAGGAGGATCCTCTCGAGGTCGAGGCGTCGAAGCACGGTTTGAACTACATCAAGCTCGACGGCGAG